>CALJPJ010000280.1 GCA_937980625.1 uncultured Bdellovibrionales bacterium | reverse complement strand
ATAAAAAAATAATAAAAAAAGTTTTTAATATTTTGCGAAAGAAACTAAAAAAGAATTTTAAAAAAAATCAATTTTATAAACAATCTATGAAATGCAAAGAAGAATGTCTCTATCAGATAGGTCAAAGGTTTTATAATCGGCATAAGTACAAATTATCAATGGCATATGTTGAGTCAGTAAAAACTGAATTTCCAGAACAATTATTGCTTAGGGGCAAGATAAATCTTCAGTTAGGTAAGTATGGTTTGGCTGAAAAATATTTGGCTAAAAGTATTGAATTAAATAAAAGTAGAGATAAAACATATTTTGAAACAGTTTTTAGGCTTGGCCTATTAAAATATAGGTTAAAAAAATATAATGAAGCTGTAAAAGTTTTTGCAGGTAATGACCGAGATAAAGAGTTAAATAAATTTAACTTACAGTTAAATTATTGGTACTGGAGGTCGTTGCAAAAAGTAAGTAGTAATAAGGCTAATACAATTAGAGATAGAGTCATTAAACTATACCCTCTCACTTATTATGGATTGAGAGCAAATCAAGAAAAAAATAATGGACAAGTGATCTTGCCAACTAACCATCAAGTGTTTCAGAAAAAAATGAAATGGTCAGTTGAGCAAAAAGTATCTTGGGAAAACTATAAGGACTTTGTTGAGGTTCAGCTATTTTACTTAGCTAGAAAAGAGCTAAACGTGTTGTTTGATAAAAATGATGATCTTGAAGCTGTTCTATTTTCATATTATTCAAGTTTAGCAGCAGACCATTATGGGGCTATTAAAACTATTAATATTGTTTGGAACAAAGACCCAAATAAGTATTTTAATAAAAGTACAATTAAGTTATCAGTGCCTGTCGAGTATGATCGGTTTGTTAGAGATTATTCAACTAAAAATAATCTAGAAGTTAATTTGGTAAGAAGTCTAATTAAACAAGAGAGCTCTTTTCGCTTGAAGGCACGAAGTGGCAGTAATGCCATGGGTTTGATGCAGTTGGTGCCTATAACAACAAAAGATTCAGCGAAGTATTTAAGGCTAAATACAAAAAATATAGTGTCCCGAGTTTATGAGCCTGAGCTTAATGTTCGCTTAGGTACAAGTTATTTACGTCGTCTTGTCAGGGCGTTTAAAGGTCATATACCTTTATCTTTAGCTGCCTATAATGCAGGGATAGGTAATATTAGGCGGTGGATGAAGCATAGGTCAGTAGATCTTGACCCATTGCAAAGTAAAAACAGTTCTCTTCCAGAGGATGAAGTATGGATTGATGAGCTTCCATGGTCAGAGACAAGCTTTTATGTAAAAGCAATTATGAGAAATTTAGTCCTATACCGGTTTATGTATAAAGGTATAAAAGTCATTCCAGATCCAACATGGGAAAATACAGAAACTTTATAACGTAAGCGAAGTATTTTGTTATTCTTTCAAGGGAATTTGCTTGCGCAGTAAAAGTGATAAGTTGTTAGATTCATAAAGCTCAAAAACTACTTGGTAGTTGAGGTAGTATGTAAAATCACTAAAATTCCAACTGAACTTAACTACTGGATCTGTTGTGTAAATTTCAACCATAGACTGTAATTCTAAAGTTTGAATTGGAGTATAATATATTGATTGAGTACTTGAAGTAAATACTGCTCTAGAATCATACATACGGTGGTATTTCTTAGAGTTTGACAAAAAATCCAAAGCTTTTTGATGTTGATCGTTACTAAGAGTGCAAGTTATTTGTTCGATAATATTTTCAGCTGTTAACGTAAAGTTACTACATGTTTCTTTATTAATAGCTATTTTCAAGTATTCGACTTTAAATGCTTTATTACTAGTTGAGGCCCAGGCGAGTGGACTAAATAAAAGGCAAAGTATTAAAATAAAAATTTGATTAATTTTCACAAACGCTCCTTGCTTGAGATTTTAAGAAAGTAATGAAAAACTAATAGCACAGTCTGTCATTCTTTTTAAGTTTTGGCGATATATCGTGAAATAATTTCTAGAGTACAGGTAAACTCCTAAAATTACTTAAACCTTAATATGTACTATATTTAATCTAGTGACTATTGTTTGAGAAGGCTTTTTATTGGAACCTCTTTGCCATAAACACGCTCCATAATAGTTAGCCCATCAGCTCCTTTGGGACCATCTTTAGGGTGTTTAGCTTTAGAGTAAACTTTTTTTATCATGGGCATAGGGTGAGAAAAGCCGTCAGGAAGTGACTTATGGGTTATTGTTGTAGCTTTAGAATGTTTGAGTTGACTGTAAATATAGTAAAGCTCAATGATATCTTTTGGTTTGAGTCGGTAACAGCCCGTAGATAAAAAGCCTCTTTCTAGAGGTCTAGAAAAAAGAGTTCCATGGAAGCCGTAGGCAAAGTAGTTATTGTTTTTAGTTAGAATTTTCAAAAATGGAAGTCCATCATAATAGTCAGGCTCATATCTTTGCTTGAAACTTTCACTATGAGTGCCAGTGAGTTTATTACTATTTGATAAATAGTATTCTTTGTTCATTGGCAAAGTTTTTAATTGTGTTAATTCATAATTGAATCCAGGAACAGTTATAGGCATAACTTTAATAAACTTAAATTCACCAATGTTAATGTTTAGTAATAAAGCGGCATCAAGTAGTCCCACATCGAGATGCATTTGAAATGGCATATCTAAGGATTTTAAGTTTGCAGTTTTAATAGTTTTAAAATCATGGTTAGTATGTAAAACAGTAAAGTTTAAAAAGTAAACTTGCCCTTCAAAGTAGATAACTGCAGTTAAGTTAAACTCGTTAAAATTACTATTAATACTATTTAAAATTATACTGGTTGTTAAATTAGTGTCCTTTTCTAGGTTATAAAATTTATTAGCTCCATATAAGTTATAAAATAATTCTTCGGTCATTTGATAAGGTCTAAAATCAATAAGCTTGTCGAGGTTTGCTGGGTAGCTGTTATTGTTGTCGTATAAAAAGCTATTGTTAAGTTCACAAAAAATTTTTTGTTTATTCAGCTTTAGCAATGAACATTTAAATTTCATATGATCATGCATTGGAGGGTCAATATAGAGGTTATCATCAGTATTTAAATTTAATAAATGTTGTTTAGTAATATCTCTAATATCAACTTGAATGGGGAATGAATCTGACGCATTTGCCCAAAAGCTAAAGGTAGCAGTTATTATTAAAACACCGAGATGGACGAGGGTTGATTTCATATTAGTATATTAAAATTAAAATGTATAAATTGTAGTAAAATTATAAAACTTTGTAAGAGTTACATATAATATTTAAAAATCAATTTTGTTTAGCTAAATGTAATTTGACCTATCCTCTTATTTTTAATACATGTTCATTAAAACACACAAAATATGTGAGGAGATTTATAATGAAACATTTATTAGTTACTTTTTTATTTGTAATTGGAGCTGGTTTTTCAACTCAGGCATTTGCTAATGACGATTGGAATGAAATGAAAGAGCTTTGTCAGCCAGGAGCAATCAACGAGCAAGATAGAGCTCATAGACCTAAAGTAAATTGTACTTATAGTGAAGAGGGTGGTTTTTATAAAGAAAACACTGTTGAGAAGTTAGTTGTTAAAAGGCATGTAATTGACCCAACAACCAAAAAGTTTACAGCTACATTTAGCACTGATAAATCAAAAAGTGATAGAGTATTTTATACTGATTCTTTTGTTGAAGGTGAGGATAAGTCTAGACAGCCAGATTTTAAAGTAACTAGTAACTGTACTAGCTATAAATATACGAAAAACATTAATTTCGTATACGAAAGAGCTAACACGTGTAAATTAATGATGGACCATCCAACACCAAAAACTTTTTGTGACCACGTTTATAATAATGTTTTTAGTGATGTTGAGAGACAAAAGCACACAAGACGTGTTAACGACAGTAAGAAAGAGTGCTTAAGCGAAAAAGATGGTAAATATTAAGCAATAAATACTAATTAATGATTATTATTTAAAAGCCAGCATTTTCTGCTGGCTTTTTTTATGTAGCTGTAAAGGCTTTCCTTGTTAAGTACTGCTCACCTAAAATCTATAAATAAAACTCAAACTGAATTCTTTAATTAATTCCTCAGAGTGTCACGTCGCGCTTCGCGTATCCGCATCTGCGTCACCTGAAGGGTGAAGCTGTGCGAAGACGCGATGCTGCCGTAAGTGTACTCTGAGGAATTAATTAAAGAATTCAGTTTGAGTTTTATTTATAGATTTAGATGTTACGGCTTGTGTTTGATTTGAAGTATGAATTTATTTTAAAAATAGTAAAATAGTTAGCTTATCTTGCTGAGCCATAATATTTTTCAACTATGAAATCACTAGTATTTATTTTGTTTTATATTGGGTGCACAGGCGCTAATGCAACTATAGATATGTCTATAATTGATAACTATTTGGCTCCGTTAGAGCCTCAAGCAATAGAACTGTCAGAGTTCGATAAGTTTCGGTTACCGGGAGCAGTGCTTAGTTTTGAGTTTGGAGACCAAGAGAGTTTAAGTTTTCAATATGAGGCTGAGAAAAAACCGTGGCCGTCTTGGTGGTACCCTAGTGTTGGTCGAGAGCTATTTTCTGAAATATCAGTTTCAGATGAGAAGCAAGAAGGTAGTTATCAGTTTAAATCGCCACTTTTTGTATATGATTATATTTTTTCAGAAGGTGTTTCTGTTGCCGGCGACCACTTAAGTAAGCAGTTTGAACCCAATGCCAGTTGGAGTGGAGCGTGTACCTTATGGGCCTTAACCTCTGTTTATGATTCACAGCCTGTTAAAACTCTCTGCCTAACTAGGACAGCTGAAAATGAATTAGATTATTCTGTTGTCACAGATACCAGCTTTGATTCAGCAGAGATTGAACATTGTGAAATTACCGGAGGAGTGGTTGTTTACCCTGGCCATTTAAAAGCTCTATCAGCACTTTCTTATCGTCATCTAAATCATTATAAAGGTTTTTTTAATAACTTTATATTTGGTCAGTTAAATGAGGGAAGTGGTTATACTGATGTTCGAGATATTTTTCCCCATGAATTTATTCAGGTTTTAAAGTTTCAGCTAGGAGATAATAAATTTCCAGTTATTATAGATACAGACTTATCTGAAGCCATTTGGAATCATCCAATTTACTACGCAGAGTTAGATGTTATAAAAAAGGATGAGAGTACTCTTTCTGTCTATATTACAGTTGATTATGCCACGCCTCTTAATGAAGGGCTAGGAGTGCTTCAAAGATTAACTGATATGGTTGGCCAAGTTGAACTGTCGCAAAGTACGGTTAGAAAAATATATAAAGCAGAATTATATGGTAGTTTTTCTGGACAAATATTTACCAATAAAAGTGATGGTTTTAGATTTGAAAGGAGCTCTTGGGTCGATGAGTCAGTAAATGATCATCCAGATATAGTCATGGCTCCACCAAAGTTATCACCAGAACAAATGAAAGCTCTACAAAAGAAAGTTCTTAAGGAATTACTGGAGAAGTCTAGTGACTCAGCGACTCAAGCCATTAGGTCGGAAGTCGACTTTTTAAATATAAAAAGACTAATTAGCTTGTAGTTAATAGCTTAAATATTGCAAAATATTTGATATTATTAGTGAATTATTACCTCGACTAAGGGCAAGTGCTCTTTTGTCTCGTTGTGGTTGTTGTTGTAATCGCCTAAACTAGGTTCATGCGAAACGATTCAAAGATTATACAACTCTCGGTCCTATTATTACTATTTTTCACTACAGCTTGTGCTATATCTACTCGTAAAGATATTACATCAGCGAAGTACTCTGAAAATGCTGTATCACAATACTCTACTCCAGAATCGACAGTCGATTCATATGTTGATGATATTAGTAACCAATACGCAGAAGTGGAGCCTGAAGATATAACTCCTGATGTAAATACTGACGAAGTTATGGCAGAAATTTTGGCTGAGAATGCGGCCAGGTTAGCAAGTTCTGAAGAGCCGATGTCAGAATACGGAAGAATTGAGTTACCTGTAAATAAGTATGTAAAGGTATGGATTAATTACTTTACAGGTCGAGGCCGCAGTCATATGACTAGGTATCTATCGCGTTCGAGTAAATATATTCCTAAAATGAAGGAAATTTTAATTAAGCAGGGGCTACCTCCAGATTTAGTATACTTACCAGTTATTGAATCGGGTTTTTACACGACAGCAAAAAGTTTAAAAGGGGCTACTGGCTATTGGCAGTTTATGCCTGGCAGTGGGCGTGATTATGGTTTAACAATTAACCGACTAGTTGATGAAAGACAAGATTATGTGCGTTCAACTCAAGCAGCTGCGAAGTATTTAAAGCGCTTGTATACGTTGTTTGGTGATTGGAAGTTGGCACTTTCTGCTTATAATGCTGGTGAAAACCGTGTGAAGCGTCAGCTTATGAATGCAGAAACAAGAGATTATTGGAAGCTAGTTGAAAGAAAAAGTTTATATAAAGAAACAAGAGAGTATGTTCCTAAGTTTATTGCTGCTACTTTAATTGCAAAAAGCCCATCAAAATTTGGATTTAAAAATATACCTTATCAAGACGTACAAAAGTACCAATCAATGCATGTTAGTCGTCCATTGGATTTAAAAAAACTAGCTAAAAATTTGGGGACTTCATACAAAAAATTAAAAAAATTAAACCCTAGGTATAGGAGCGCAAAGGTTCCAGTTTACAGAGGAAAGTCTGCTTTAGTAAGAGTGCCAGAAGGGACACTCGCCCGGGCGCAAATTGCAGCGATAAAAAGTTATACAACAATTCCAAAAAGAGTCTATCGTCCATTAGAAATTTTTAGATACAAAGTAAAAAAAGGTGATAATTTAAGTAAAATTGCCAAACGTTTTGGTACAACAGTTAAAAAAATAAGACGGTCAAACTCTTTGAAAAGACGCTCTAAGTTATTTGTTGGTAAAACTTTAAAAATAGTTCGTACATCAAGTAATAATAAAGTTAAGAGTAAAGCGGGGTTGATTACAGCTAAAACTTCAAAAAAGTATAGGCAGATTAAAAAAGTACATAGAGTTAAAAGAGGTGAAAACCTATCTATGATAGCTAAAAAACACGGGGTATCACTTTCGCAACTATTAAGGTTTAATGGTTTAAGGCTTCGAGATAATATAAAGGTGGGGCAGAAAATTAAGCTAACTAAGGCTATGACAAAAGAGTCTGAAACTAGACGTATTGTAAACTATAAAGTTAAGCCAGGAGACAATTTGCAAAAAATTTCAAAGCGTTTTGGAACTACTGTTCATGCGTTGAAAAAGCAAAATGGTTTGAAGTCTAACCAAATAAATACAGAGCAAAGGCTAAAGATTGTAGCTAAGAATATTAAAATGCATATTGTTAAACGTGGAGAAAGTTTAATAGCAATAGCTAATAAATATAAAGTTTCAATGAATAATATTCTTAAGGCTAACAATCTAAGGAACAAATCTAAGATACAAATTGGTAGAACGCTTAGAATACCATTAGTGAGTACTAATTAAGGAGTTCAGAAAAATGAGTTTAATTAAAGCATTATTAATAATAACAATAACAGCTCTTACTAGTCAGTTTGCACAGGCTAGTTGTTCTCAATTTGACCAAGGACTAATGGAAGTTAATATTCCTGTTGTTGTTAGAGGTAAAGTTATTCAATCTAAGTCTCTTACAGGATTATGGGAGCCTTCAAATTTTTCTGATAAATCATTTAAAAAGAAAAATCACACATTCGTATTTAAAATTACAGAGAGTAAGAAAGGTTATATGAGAGTGGGAGACAAAATTACTTTTAATTATAGCGTGTCTCAGGTTGCTTGCCCATCAACTCAAACTCCACAAGCTGGCGAAAGCTGGTTATTAAATATAAAAGAAGTGAATAGAGAAAACGAAGCCACTCCTTACGGCACAGTTTGTGGTATGTTAGGTTCTAAATTATAGTAGATATAATTAAAAAAAGGGGACCCACCAAGCAAGAACTGCTTGGCAGGCTTATGCGGGGATATGTTTTCCCGAGCTGAAACTCTCCTTTAGAGTCCAAGCACCAAAAGCCTGATTTTTATCAACTTTGGCAGCTGGCTGGCATCGATCAAAAGATCATTAGCCCCTAAAGCTTTGCGCCCTACCGTTTCCGGCAGTTTGCCTTGAGACAAAGGATGGAATCACTCTGGGAGTG
>CALJPJ010000279.1 GCA_937980625.1 uncultured Bdellovibrionales bacterium | reverse complement strand
ACTGAAGAAGAGGGCATAAGGTCTTGCTACAGGGCTGGAGCTAAGGTGTGTAAAATCAAAGTCAGTGGCAGAGTAAAGTCTCTAGTTTACGCTGGAGTTGGGCAAGATGGTTTTCCCATATGTAATTTAGTTACAGACGCTGTTATTGAACAGTCATTTTAAGTTCAGATAGTTAAAATTGAGCTAGCTCTTTTTAGGGGCAGGTGTAGAAGCCAGGACTTGATCTGGCACTTCACAGTGTGAATAAGTGAAGAAATATGGTTGTCCTGTTAGCAAACAGCATATTTATTAAATTGTCTGTAAATCTTCAATAGTTGTATAAACTTTTTTTCGTATAGCAAAAACTAAGGTCTAGTCTAAATAGTCTTTACATAGCCCTCTTTATTTAAATGATGAATATTGATCGCAATAAAAAACTCGACGAATGTATTCTTTTTTATTAAGTTATCTTTTCCCAAAAAAAACATATATCAAAGTAGAGCTCTTGATACTAATACTATACTTTATATCACCTAAATTATAACATTAATAAGTGGCTAAGTGGCTTTTTCTATTCAGCTTTTATTTTCTATTTCCCCACATTATTTATGCTAATGGTTTAATTGATTTTGTTGATAAGGCTGGAGCGTTTTTATCTGACTTTTCTTCATCTAAAGGTGATAATTGTGATGACGATCGTAAGAATTACAACTTTAAGCAAGCGTGTTCAAATTTTTACAGAGAAAATCTAACTAATGACCTGAAGGATGGCAGTGCTTTTTCAATTAGAACTAAGATTGCAAGCCCTGCTAAAGTTTGTGACAGCATTGATATAATTCTTGGTAATGCTCAAGACCCACAACAAGTTTATGACTTATTTAACTCTAATGGTTCTAATGAAAACAATATTGAGAAGTTCTCATGTTTTTCTGAGGTTGATCAGTTAAAAGTAGACAAGAAAACTAAAGACAAAATTAAAAAAAATCTTGCGGCAGAGCACCTAATAAATCTAAAGAGACTTGAAAATGGAAGTAAAAACTATTTAACTGAAATAGCAACAATAGATTCTCTTTTAGGTAATAAAATAAATTCTGGAGTTGATTGCAAATCGATATCAAAACAAGAAAAGGTCAGTTCGAGATGTCGATCACTAAAGAACAGATGTCGACCTTCTGGTGGGCTAGGTCAGCTTGTCAAAGCAACAGAACAAGCATTAGATGATTTAAAAAAATTAAACAATATAACTACAGGAACATACAGTACACGATCTTCAGAAGAACAAAAAAAAGTGGAAGATCTAAAAGCATTAATACAAAAGGGTAACCCATTATTACAAGGTGATCAATTTAAGAAAAAAATAAGAAGTGGCACTTCTGTTAAAGAAGCTTTAACTCATCAGTTGCGAGAAAACAGAAAAAAAGTCCTAGAAGACATCAAAAAAAATGAAAAGGCTGTAACTTGCCTTGGGGGTGGCAATAAAAAACAATGCAAGAATGTAAATGAAATTATTGCTTCAAATCCAGAAATAAAACCGTTTAAAATTAATACTAACTCTGCAAATCGCTTAAAAGAAAAAGACAAAATTGCGACTAATCATTACTTGAATAAAGTGCAGTGTTTTTCAGAAATTAGACAACTTAAAAAAACTCAAAAAAAAGATATTAATGATTTAGCTATTAATGCTGGATTAACTATTTTAACTGGAGGTTCGTCTGCAGTACTTGGCGGGGGACTTAAGTTCGCAGCTTTAGCTACTCGCGCAACGGCCTATGGATCAAAAGCCCCTAAGTTAAAAGCTTTTTCCGATTTTGTTAAAACGCCATTAGGGGCGACAAAAGTGTCAATCTGGGGGGCTGATGCCGCCTTTGCCAGTTATGAGTTCACTGGTGCAGCTAAAGCCTGCGATAAAAAACTCGGTGAGCTCACTAAAATCAAAGAACCAACATCGGCAAACTACTGCCCTTCATCACTATCTTCTCCATCTTATAATATTAAATCTGACTACAAATCTTGTTTTATTGAAGTTGGGTTAGCTTCGTTAGGTTTATTACCTTTTGCTCCTGAATTGATTGGCAGCTTGGTAAATGGCAGATCAATTCGTGCATTAATCAGTAAAAGTAATTTTTCTAAAGAACAAATTAATAACATTGTAAAATTACAAAAAAATATTGATGAAAAACAACTCTCTAGCTTACTTGAAGATTTGAGTCGTTTAAACTCAAAAGACTCAAGTCAATTACTAGATGTTTTAGGAAAATTTGATGGTAAGTCTTCTGAGTTTAGTTCATTTGTCGGAAACTCAATCCAGTCGTTAAGTAAAAAAGGAAAGTTTGCTGATCCTTTACCGGATGAAATTATCCAGTTAGCAGCTGCATATAAAGCAAATCTTGGTGATGTTTCTAAAAACACATTATCTCAATCTAACTCGGCAAGTGCAGTTGATGATGATAACTCTTTAGAAGGAAAGTATGTCGACTTACGCTTAGGAGATAAAGCTATTTCTGGCGAGGTAAAAAAAGTTTACATAGCTAATGGCAAGCAACGAGTAGAGGTAGTTCGAGCTGATGGAAAAGTTGTCTTAATTAATGCTAAAGAAGTGACGGCGATTAGAGCGCAAAAAATTGATAAAAAGTCACGAAAGTTAGATAAAAGTGAATTTCGTGATTCTAATAATAAAGTTAATAGTTCTGCTCTTTTTGGTAAACAGGTTTCTTTCATTGATGCTAATGGCAATAAGGTGGAAGGAAAGGTCGTCAGCTATAATGCCTCGGGAACAATTAAAGTTGCATTTGATGGCCAGGTTGAATCATATAGTCGGCTTGATAATTTAAAAAACTTGGAGGCCTATGATATATCTTATAAGGAAATTAAAGCTCCATCAGTCGGTGAACCAAGCAGTCCAATACCTACAGATAAAAAGCCTAACGTCTCTCAAGCAGACAAAGCTTCAAGTCGCCCGGCAAACCAGAAACAAGCGACAAATAATAAGTCTACCCCTCCCCCCACAGATAAAAGCATCAAAGACAATCAAGCACTAAACCAGCAGCGTGGGTATTTGGATGAAGGGGGTAGGTATAACTCAAACTTAAAAGGTCAAGACGTTGAGATAGTTTCAAAGTCTGGAAGAACCAAAGTCAAAGGTAAAGTTGTCAGTATCAGTGATATTGATGGCTATCAAAGAATTGAGGTACGTCAAGAAAATGGTGATCCCATTTTAGTAACAGCAAAGAAAATTGGAATATTAAATACAAAGAACAAACCTAATAAAACAGGTTCAAAACAAAAACCATCTGCAAAAGCAAAAAAAGGTAAGCCTAGTATTATTAGTCGAATTCGCAGAGGTCGTACCACAAAACCGCAGCAGACCTCCGAACTCACACAACAGAAAAGAGCAAATAAAGCTGCCAATAAGAGGTTAGGTTTAGTTAATTATCGGGGAAAATATAAAAAGAATGTATTTACAAATAGGCATGTATCTATTTTAGATAGTGAAGGTAAAAAATCTTCTGGTGTTATAACTAGTGAGAAAGTTGTTGGTCGTAAAAAGTATTATACTCTCCTAGATAAAAATGGCGTTGAACGTTCGGTAGAAGCAAATAAAATTGCCACAATAAATGTTAATAAACATGTTCGAAGCAATCAAGAAGTCCCATCGTCAGAGTTTAACATCAAAGGCTTTATCGATGGCTCTAAGACAGTTGGAAAGTTTATTAAGTATAAAGATGCTAACAACAATAGCTTTGAAGGTTATATACAAGGGTTTGAGCCCTCTTCAGGAGAAGGAATCATTACTGTCATAAATAATGGAGTTAAGTCCAAAGTTCCTCTTAAAGATTTGAGTGAATTTGAACTTCATGAGGCTAGGCTGGCCAAACTAGAGCGTGGTGACCTTGCTAAGTCTAAACAGGAAAAAAGAAAAATTAATCGTGCCGTTAGCCAGAAAGAAAGGCAAATGAAAAAAACAGCTCGAAAAGCAGCCTCAGCTCAACGAAGATCTCGTCTTCCATTTTTTAGACGTGGGTTAAAAATTAAAAAAGATAGCTTAAATGGAAAAAAAGTATCTTTAGAAGTTAAATCTGATACAGGCTTGATTATCACTGGTAAAGTGGTTCGTGAGTTAGATTATCAAGGTCAGCGAGTTCTTGAAGTTCTAGCTGATAATGGTGCTATCACACAAGTTTTGGTTTCTGATGTTAAAAAAGTTAATCCTTTAAAAGATAATACCTATACCCCGGTGGTAACGACTCGATTAGTGACTGGGGATACTTCTTTTAACCAAACAGTTACAACTGCTCTTATCGGTACAGACCGACGAAGTGAAGTCAAACAAGTTTTTAGTGATGTAAAAGGAGTACAATTACCAACTGGTGCCATGACACAAAACTCAAGGTCATTTGTATT
>CALJPJ010000278.1 GCA_937980625.1 uncultured Bdellovibrionales bacterium | reverse complement strand
GCACATGAAAACCCAATCTGGCTCCCAAGCCAAATCCATTTATTGACCCAGAAGAGTTGTCAAATGGTGCTGGATACATCAGCTTGGCCTTTGATACCTCATAAGACAAACTAGGCTCAATAAACAAGCCTGCATCATTAGTAGCATTAGCATTAAAGCCAAGTGCCAAAACTATAACTATAACTATAATAATTCTTTTAATAAACATATACTCCTCCTTTATGTTCGATACGTTTGTAACGATATATAATCGAAATAAGAGTTTAATACTTTGCGCCACAGTCTAGATTTCTTGTAAGTTTGTATACAAAACATTTTTTTAGTTTTAGGGAGGGGGATTACCAGCCTAGCCTTAAAAGACTAAGCTGGTAAATGGGGTATGGATATATTAGTTGAATGATACAACTAAGGAGTTAAAAACTTATATTTAATAAAAAAATTAAGTACACAAGGGATTGTGAAATTCATGTGTACAAACAATCACAATTTTACCTTTAGAATCAATTCTCAGGCTTGATGCAATTTTATTATTAATATTGTAGTTTTCTAAACATTAAATGCAATTTATCAACAACAAGGCTCTAAGTCTTTTTGTTATCCTAAGCACACTAACAGCAACAAGGAGAAGTCGTGATTAAATTATCTTATTTAGTGTTAACAGTATTATTTTTTTCAATCCAAGCAATGGCATCAAGCTTGATTCCTGAAGTCAGAGCTATTCAAGATAAAAGATTCTACAAACCTCACGTAGGTGTTAAAATTGGAATCTCAGAACCAGAAGGAAGAACAAACGCTTCAACTCAGTTTTCAGCAAATATCGGGTATCAACCAGTCATTCCATTTTCAATCGGCCTTGAAGGTCGTTATGTAAAATTTGATAACAGTTCCAATAATCTTGAACGTACATCTGTACTAACATACGGTAATTACAACTTCGGAGGCGACACACCAATCATTAAGCATTCTTACATTGGCTTATCTGCCGGATTAGCCTGGGAAAAAGAAGATAATCGTGATGGTTTAGCTTTTATCACATCACCTACAATAGGTTTTGACCATCCACTTGGTAAGTTTATTGGTGAGCCAATTACTCTTGGAGCAAGTTTAAGTTACAATTTATCTTCAAGAAGCACTCTAGATACTCTTAACATATCTGGTGCAATTAAATACTGGTACTAATTCATTTTAGCTGATATACAGTATAGGAAGCCTTTAAAGTGGCTTCCTTCTAAATTTTATTTAAATGAGGCATATATGTATATCAAACTATTTTCGATACTCATTTTACTTACAGTAGGTACTTCTTGTATTGACAGAAACCAAATTGATGTTACAAAAATACCTCAGGCTAATTCTATCTTAAAAAAAATACCAACTGGTCTTAAGTTTGGAGAAACAATATATAAATCCTATGTCCCTATATATTCTGACCTATTATTAGCACATGAAAAAAATCATGTAGCCTTGCAAGGTTATGTTAGCATTAGAAATACTAATTTTACCAAACCACTTTATATCGAAAAAATCACATACTATAATACTAATGGTAAATTTATTAGAGAGTACCTTGACCAACCTATCTATTTAAAACCATTTTCAAGCTATAATATTACAGTTAAAACTAACGACCTCGATGGAGGCAGTGGTGCAAAGTTTCTAGTTTTTTACAAGTTAGCTAATAACATCCCACAACACCCATTAATAGAGGCACTTTTCACAGGCACATTTGGAACTAAAGCCATATCATTTTCAAGTCGAGCAATTTTACTTAAAAAGAGTACAGAGCTAGTGCGCTGATATCATTTTTGAGTAAAAATAGTAATAAAATAAATCTAAGGCAAGAATGTAAATGAAACCCCATGCCAGTTGTATAGATAAAAAAAGTTAAACTGATTGCTTAGATTATTGTAGAAACATTTAATTCGTCATTTAAAACCTAAATACAAGCAACTCAATCTTAATTAATTAACTCATAGAAAATTCCAACTTAATATGTCTTCAAGCCAATTTTTGTATCGGTAGCCTATTTGAATAAAATTCTACAATAACAAAACAATATAATCTGTATTGACATTTACGAAAAGAGACTCACATTTTAAATGTAACCTAAATTAACTTAAAGGGGGCTATAATGATACAACTAGATAAGTTAACTCTTAAGTCTCAGAAGGCTTTAGCAGAGGCTGCTCAGTTAGCAACAAAGTTAAAAAACTCTCATATTGAACCTGAGCATTTATTTTACGCTTTTTTACAACAATCTGATAGCTTGATTAATGATATTTTTAATCGCTTGGGCATAGACTCTCAAAGCTTTACTAATGATCTCAACCAAGTTATTTTAAAATTTGGAATAGTTGAGGGCTCAGCTCAAAAATTAATTCCAAGTTCAGCACTTGTAAGGTGTTTTAACACAGCAACTACTGAAGCTGAAAAAATGTCAGATTTATATATTTCAACTGAACATTTTTTAATTTCATTTTTCAAAGAACAAACTCAACCTATTAATAATCTTATCAAAAAATATGACATCACTCTTGATAGTGTTTTAAAGGAGATAAAAGACGTGAGAGGTACTGATAAAATAGATCATAACGACCCTGAAACTAAATATAACGCACTAAAAAAATACTCTAGAAATCTAACTGAACTTGCTGAGCTCGGAAAACTTGACCCAGTAATTGGTCGAGACGAAGAGATTAGAAGAGTCATACAAGTTTTATCCCGCAGAACTAAAAACAACCCTGTTTTAATTGGTGAACCTGGCGTTGGAAAAACGGCCATTGCCGAGGGCTTAGCACTTAGAATTATTAATAATGACATTCCAAATGTTTTAAATAATAAAAAACTTTTATCATTAGATATGGGTGCACTAGTTGCCGGAGCTAAGTACCGTGGTGAATTCGAAGAGCGTTTAAAATCTG
>CALJPJ010000277.1 GCA_937980625.1 uncultured Bdellovibrionales bacterium | reverse complement strand
GAGTTGGTATTTGGTTGGAGTTGCATCTGGTTTTGATGTTGGCTTAACTCCAGGTAGTTACAAAGTCATTGATGTTAAAGATAATGAAATTGCGCCCAATTGCTATGGTGGTGAGTCCATTTATACTTTTGTTGGTGATTACGTTAACTGGTCCAAAAATGAAGGAGCAATGGATTTAAGCATATCTGAGCCAAGTGTGGTATTGGCTCCAGGGCAAGATAATAATCAAACAGGTAATAAAAAAAGCTTTTCAGACTGGTGTAAAAATACAGGTTACCAGCACCCAGCTTGGCAAACTATAAGGCAGCTTTTGTATTTTGCTTCTAAAGCTAAGAGTGATCATCGTCCCGACCAAGTTCTGTCAAACTGTGATATTGCAGAGGAGGTTTTAAATACAATTAAAAGAATTAAGTTTGAGGAAGAAGACTTTTTTAATGATTTGTCACCATTAGCGAGCTTAACGAGCTTACAGACCTTAGAGTTTAACAATACTAAAATTCCAGACTTAACGAGTGTCAACCATCAGAATATAAAAAAAATAAAGCTGATGGATTTAAAAGTTAGTAATCTAGAGCAAATATTAGGTTTTGAAAAGTTCACAGAGCTAGTGAGCTTAGATCTGACGAATAATAAACTAACCAGTATAGATAGTCTTTATAACCTTAAAACATTACAAACACTAAAGCTTGGTGGTAATGAAGTTACTGATATAAGTGTGTTGAGTCAATTTGCTGATCTTGTGGTTTTAGAGCTATATAACAACAACATAAAGACTATTGAGCCAATACTTAACCTAACAAAGTTACAAGAGTTATTAATATCAAATAATAAGGTTGTATCTCCAAGCAGTAAAGCAAATTGGCCTGACCTTAAATTAGCAATACTAAGTAAAAACTTATTTGAAAACTTAGATTTTATTTCTAACTCAAAAAAAATAAAAAGATTAAAAGTTTACGGTAATCCAATTGAAAAAAACACAATTGCTAAGTCCCCAGTTGGTGATAGTAGTTTATGTAGTCAGGAGCAAATTAAGCAAAGGCTTAAAGTTACGCCATTTATCAAAGGGCACTTAGATTTGTTTGTTCAGCATAGCGATAAAAGTGACGTGCAATGCTCTTTGTACAATGTCAGCGCATTAGAGTCCCAAAAAGATAAAGCTTTGCCAGCTTATGTCGCTGTTTACTCTTGTAAAGGCAAGAATGATGAAGGTGCCGAGCTAGTAAGTTTCAAGGGGCTATGTAATAAAAGTGATGATCGGTCAAAAGCTTTAAAAGTTATAAATATAAGCACAGATGTAGAGATATAGGTTGGTGCAACTCTTAAGTGTTTGATTGTGACTAAATTGCTTCAAAGGGCAATTAGACCTGGGTTAGTTGAGAGTTAATAAGACAAATGAATTTAAACATTTATTGTTGATGAGAGTTTTTTTGTACAGGGGTTGTTTAGGCTAAGGTTTCTGAGTTTTATGAGTAATTTTAAAGTTTTAAACTAATTATATAATTTTTGTTAGCAATTTGCTTTTTCAATATTAAAAAAGAAATTTAACACATTTTTTGAATAGTTTATAATTCAGGTTGTATAGGTTTTATACAGAGGCTAGAAAATACCTTATGAAAGCTAAGCTTTTAGTTTTGGCTGGTATGTTAATTGTATAACATGTTTAAGCTCGTTTTAATTTTTTTTAGAGGTAAGGCTTTATTAATATGAAAGTTATAATTCGCTTTGTTTTAATATGCGCACTTTTCTCTTTTCATGTGAAATCACATGCTGCTGTTGAGTTCGTCGCTAAAAGGGTCGCTAAAGGTGTTGTGACATTTTTAACTAAAGTTGAAACTGTTGGAATCAACTTTTCAATTTGTGAGTTTTATGATCGCAATGAAAATTTAGTGATTAGTACGGACCATATTTACAGTTGTGTTTTAGAAAAATTAAAGCATGATTTGTCTTATAAATTAAATGGCGAAATTCGGTTGCTTATTGAGAATTCTGTTGGAGAAAAAACTTGGGCAAGTTTAGTTTGGGAGCACGCTAAATTAAAAAACAAATCAGATTCTAAAGGCCTGATTGGTCGTGTTGGTAATATTCAAATTCCTAGAATTGACAGATTTTATCGAATGGCATTAGAAAACAAAATTAATATTATCTTTGATTCACCGATGAGTTTTAGTGTAAAAAAATTACCTATTCACTTTTTAAGTGGAGTTCGTGAAATTAGTGCTGATTTTTCTGTTAAAAATAAAAAATCAAAAAACTTAATTGGTAAATGGTCAATTGCTGATGATTACGGATTATTAAGAGGAAAAGTTGTGTCTAATGCAACCACTAGTAAGATTCTATTAAATATTTTTTTTGGGCGCAAAAGTAATTCGAAAATAAGCCGATCACAAAAAGTTATAGTTGTGGGTGCCTTACAAGAAAGAGAAATTAATGAACTCCCAACTATAGATCTTGGAGGGTTAGACTAATGAATAAGCTATTTATTATTATGCTATTGCTATTAACTCAATGTATAGCTCACGCGAAATTAACCAGTTGTCCCACCAATGCCAAAGAGATAATGCCTTTAGCAAACAACTACATTGGTCACCAGTTAGGATTTAAAAAGACAAATGGTTATTATACAGTTGATATAAAGGCCATGAAAGAACGTAAAAAAAGAGGTATAAAAGAAGAAGT
>CALJPJ010000276.1 GCA_937980625.1 uncultured Bdellovibrionales bacterium | reverse complement strand
ACCTTTCTTTTGTTTATACGAGCATATTCAAAAAATAAAATAGCTACTGAATAAACCTCTTCGCCAGAGGCGCTGGCTGGAATCCAAATTCTGATTTCAGCATTATCTCTTTTTTCCTTAAAAATTCTTGGTATTATTTTATTTTCTAATAAGGCAAAAGCATCTTTGTCTCTAAAAAATTGAGTTACACCAATGAGCATATCATAATAAAGAGTAGATATTTCTTTAGGGTTTTGCTCAATAAGCTTAATGTAGTCATTAATATTTGAACAGCGGTTGAGTTCCAGTCGTTTTGCCAGTCTTCGGTGAATTGTGGGTTTTTTATAAAGTGAAAAATCAACGTCATATTTTTCTTCGATAATAGTAAATAATTTTTTTAAGTCAGAGCCTGGATAAACTGAATCAGACTCTTCGTTAAGAGCGTTGGGGTTTTTAACTAGTTTTAATAACATTTCAGCTAATTTGCTAGGGCGACCAGATGCAGTGATAATATTCGTAGCAATGGCGCTTCTAGGCATGCCGTCAAACTTAGAGCTCTTTGGGTCTTGTGCCATGGTGATTCCACCTTGTTCATGAATCGAGCGTATGCCTAAAGAGCCATCACTGCCAGTTCCAGATAAAACTATGGCCCCAGCCCTTGGGCCAAGTTCGTGTGCAAGAGATTGAAAAAATAAATCAATAGGCCGGTTTGGAATATTTGTTTTTTTAATGTCTTGTAAGCGAATATGCATATTTGAGATAGCTAAGTTTTTTTTGGGGGGAAGTATGTAAATATTATTGGGTTCTATTTTCATTTGTTCTTCGGCAGCATGAGTCGTCATATTTGTGATGCGTCGAATAAGTTCTGGCATAAAGCTTTTAAAGTCAGGGGATAGATGTTGGATGACGACAAAAGCCACTCCGCACTTTTCTGGAATATGTGTAAAAAACTCCTCAAGAGCCTCAAGGCCACCGGCGCTGGCTCCAATTCCAACAACAGGAAATTGCTGTGGAATATTTAATATTGGGTTATTTATATATGTAGGGTCATCATTGTGTGACATTTTGTATACTCCAAATAAAAACTAAGCGTGACTGACAAATCGTATAACTTTAATAGTAAATAAAAGATAGTGTTTCAGGTTATTTTACCATGAAGTGGCTGGTATTATAAGTGAGTTTGTTCTTGACTCAAGATGACATGCGGTTTCAAGAAAAAGTTGTATCATTGGTCTTCAATTTTATTTTTCACGTGGATAGCTGATTAATAAAATTTTTTTATAAATTAATATTAGTTAGTTTTAAAGGCTTTTAGTGGGCGTTCGAATTAAATTTGTATCAAGTGACAAGGCCGGTTTTTTTAGGTTTGAAAAATTATTTAATAGTGTTAGGGACAATAAAGTTGTTGATTTATCTAATATTAGTTTAACTAGGTATGCTGCCGTGGCTAGTGCTTTGGCTGACTATAGCCAAACAAATACAGATTGCTTTGTTTTTTATACAAGCGATCACAGAACTGGTTTAGAAGAAATTCGTCGTATTCGTTTGCATAAAGATTTTTTGTTTGCACCTGTTATTGTTATTTCTGATAAAAAAACAAAAATTAGTCTAACTGATTATATACGTCACGGAGTTCAAGATTACTTTGTTGAAGCTGACCTTACCCAGGACCAGCTTGTGAATACTCTAAAAAATATTTTAGGTAAAGTTCGAATATGGGATAATATTAAGGTTCAGCAAAGAAAAAAAAATGATCATTTGGCCGTAGTGTCACACGATATAAAAGGTCCCCTGACTATTATTAAATCTTATATGGAGATTCTATTAACTGACCCTGCTTATGAGTTAAATGACTTGGCTAAAACGAAAGTGATTAGATCACAGCACAATGCTCAATTAGCTTTAGATTTGGTTGTTGATATTTTAGATGAGTTTCGATCAAAAAAAAATATGCGTTTAAATTTTGAAAAAATTAATGGCAGAGATCTTTTAGAGGGAATAATAAATAACTTAAGTTTTGCTGATAATGATAAGAATATAAAATTTTTTCTAGAAATTGAAAATGACTTTAATTTATTTGCAGATAAAAAATCCATGCTTCAGTTATTCACCAACTTATTAGATAATGCGATTAAGTACTCTAAGCCAAATACTAAAGTTAAAGTTAAAGTTAGAAATTATGATAGTCCAGTTTCAAAAAATGATATGATAAATATTGTTATTTCTGATGAAGGAGAGGGCATTCCAGCGAGTAAGCTAGAATCTATTTTTACGCCATATAAACAGTCAAAAGATGAGGATTATACAAAAGGCTTTGGCCTGGGCTTGAGTATTTGTCGACGAATATGTCAGTACCATATGGGGCGTATTTGGGCTTCTAATCGCATGCCTCATGGAACCTCCATGAATATTTTGCTGCCAATTTATAAAGCTGGTAATCAAAATAAGTCGCCGGAAACTTCCGCCATGGGGCAAAGCTTGGGTTTTGATTTAAAAAAATATAGAATCAAAGAGCGTAAGTATATTTTGGTTGTTGACGACTCAAGAGATATACGTGATATCACCAAAAAAAAGTTACAAGAGCTTGGTTTTGAAGTAGCCACTGCCAAAGATGGTCTTGAAGCTTTTCAAATAACTAAGGACACTCATCCAGATTTAGTATTATTAGATTTAAATATGCCCGTGCTTTCTGGAGATCAATATTTAGATCAAGTGAGAAAAAATAAAAGTATTAAATCTTCAGTTTTGCTATATAGTATTTTTAAGTCTGAGGCTATTTTTATATCGACTTTAAAAAAAGCAGATGGTTTTATTGAAAAGCCGCTCAATGTGAAAGAGTTTGTAACTAAAACTTCCATATATATGGGGTGGGAGTATTCAGTTAAAGATAAAAGAAGACATAGGGAGCAAAAGATTGACCCACAAGTTTTAAAGGCGCTTCCTTCTGTTAAAGTCAAGTCTGCCAAAGTGCTTATTGTAGATGATTGTAAAGATAATCATGAGATTTTAAAGTATTATTTTTATAAAAATAACCATAGCTTTGAAAGTGCCTATGATGGTCAGGAGTGCTTAGACAAGTTGCAAAACACTGATTTTGATTTGGTGCTTTTAGATTTAAATATGCCTGGGATGGACGGTTTTGAAACAGCGCAGAAAATTGCTGAAAGCCAAAATATTAAAAAAGTACCAGTTGTTGCCTTTTCTGCAGATGAGATTTCATTTAAAGATGAGGACTCCTCTCACTTTGCTGGCTTTTTAAAAAAACCACTTAGTCCAGTTGATTTAAATAAAGTAGTCAATAACCTTTGTTTTTGATAGCCTTTTAGATGCAGCAGCTATCTGACTAGGAGGGTTTTTTGGTTTCTGAAAATAATTATGAATGGAGTGACTTTCAGATACTTCAAAAATCATACCTTACAAAGCGTAAAATTGAGATGGCCTTATTGCAAATATCCTTAGAAGAAGAGAATTTTTCTGCCGTTGAGTCAAAACTTTCTAATTACTGTGAAAATGCTAGGATGTTTGGGTTTCCAGAAATTGAGAATATTTCTAAAGAGGTTTTAAATAAAATAGTTTTAAAAAGGTATTCTGAAGCTAAGGAATATTTGCTTAGACTCCAGGTTATAGTTGATGATTATTTTTGTAGTCTTTAGTTTTAAAATATATTTCATTGAAGTTTTTTTGTTTACACCATTGAAAAAATAAATATAATTTCTTTATGGAGTTAATTAATCACAAGCAGATATGTGAGTTAGTCAATTTATTTACTGAATTTAATGAAGTAGAGGGGTTGAGTAAACTATATAGTTCTACGCAGTCATGTTATTCAGAGTTAATTAATTTTGGTCCTGATTTATTTAAAACTAATAATAAGGCTGCTGTCTTATTTTTAATGCATAAGCTTCAAAATCAATTTAAAAATTTAGGTATGGACGCTGCAGCAGAGCGATTAGCTCAATTAAAATGCAGAGTGGAAGGAGAAGGCCAATCTTTTGAGCAAGACTTAGCCTTGCTAGAAAGCTTAAAAGAAACTTCATTTCATTCGTTTAGCTATATTTTCGACAATTACCTAGACTAAACAAAAAAAAGTCCTTTAGTTATTTATAAAATATGATTTAATCATGGCATGAATAGTGCTTGTGAAGTTATATTACTTGATGATGATTCAACGGATTTATTAATACTTGAAATGTTATGTAAAAAAATGAGTCTCACTTTTAGGTCTTTTAATCAGCCACAAAAGGTTTTAGATTACCTAACAAACCGTAGCGCAGATCGTCCCTTTTTATTGCTCAGTGATATTTATATGCCAGAAATGTCAGGGCTTGAGCTTTTAGAAAAGTTAAAAGAGACCTTTGGCCATACGCCAGTGGTATTTATTTCAGGCAATGAGAGTATACAGGGTCCAGTTGATGCCATGCGCTTGGGAGCTTATGATTTTTTACTAAAACCAGTTAATCAAGAGTTATTTTTCGCCCGAATTAAAAAAGCAATTGAGCATGTACTTGAAAAAAGTGAGATCACGAATTTAAAAAATAACCTTTATTCAGGTCGCTCAATTAAAAATTTTGTCGGAAAAAGTCAGGTTATTAAAGATGTGTACAACACTGTAATGCGTGTTGGTAAATTTGACTCTACAGTTTTAATAAGCGGTGAAAGTGGAGTTGGTAAAGAGCGAGTAGCTAGGGCAATTCATGATAACAGTGCTAGAGCTAATGGTCCATTTATTGCCGTAAATAGTGCTTCAATACCAGAGAGTTTAGTTGAAAGTGAACTTTTTGGATATGTGAAGGGCTCATTTACAGGGGCTAATAATGATAAGGTGGGTTTGATTGAAGCCTCTAGTGGTGGAACACTTTTTTTAGATGAGATTGGTGAAATTCCATTACATTTACAGGCAAAATTATTGCGCGTGTTGCAAGAAAAAGTAATAAGGCCAGTCGGTGGTAAAGAAAATATTAAAGTGGATCTGAGGGTTGTGTGTGCCACTCATAGAGACCTAAATAAAATGGTAGATGATGGTGAGTTTCGTGAAGATCTATTTTATCGCTTAAATGTCATTCCCATTACAATACCACCTCTTAGAAAGCGTAAAGAGGACTTAGAGTTTTTAATACCATTTATTGCCAATAAACTATCAGATAAGTGGAGTGTTAAAAAAAATATTCCGCAAGAAACTTTTGATTACTTAATGAGCTATGATTGGCCTGGTAATATTAGGGAGCTTGAAAATATATTAGAGCGCGCCTTTGTTTTAGCTCAAGGTAGTGATTTGTTGGTATCAGATTTTAAAATGAAAAGAGAAGCACTTTCTAAAACTGAAGAAGACTATGTGGACTTGTTTTGTTTAAAATCAGGACAATACTTAACTTTACAAGAGCTTGAGCTAAAGTATATAAAAGAAATAATGAAGAGAACCTCTACTAAAGAAGAGGCAGCTCGTGTTTTGGGCATTGGCCGTAAAACTTTATATAGAAAAGAAGAACTACTTGCATCAGATATTTAAATTGTGGGGGGCAAGAATTGCTTTCTTCCTCGAGGGACTTTGCGTCTAGTGGTTAAATGTAAAGACAGAGCCCATGGAAGGGCTCTGTCTCGAGGATTTATTACGTCTAGTGGTTTTAAACAAAGTTTATTCTGGGTAATTGCTTTGCTTCTAAAATAAAAGTTTCTAAACTTTTAATCGACGGTATAGTTTTGCTTACATTTTTAGTTTGATTAATGTGTTGCATTTTTCGATGCAATTTTTTGGGAACCCTTCCTGCCAAATCAGCTACAGAATGAACGCCACATAAATGTAGTAATTCAGAGTATTGAGAAGATACGCCATTAATGCGAAATAGATCAGCCATGCCCACCCATTTTAAAATGGTAGATTCGTTACAGCCACTTTCAGCAGCAATACGGTGCCTGTTTTGAGCAGTTGTCCCCTTAGCAAGCAGCTGATCAACTGTGTTAATTCCAGCACGGTTTAGGCGTCCAGCAAATTCGGGTCCGATGCCTTCTATATCATTGATACTATAATTCAAATTAACCTCCTATT
>CALJPJ010000275.1 GCA_937980625.1 uncultured Bdellovibrionales bacterium | reverse complement strand
AGTCCACATCCCAAAAAATATGCTTGAGTGGCAGATCATCTATTTGAGCTATATTTCTAGCAATAGGAGGTCTATTACTGAATTTTACACTTTTGCCATAGCTAGAAGTAGCTGTGCTAACCAGCAAAACTAACGTAATGGCTAAATAACTCAAATATTTTGTGAATCTAAATAATGACAAATAATGTCTCCCTCTTGTGTAAACTTTAAACTCCAAGCCCCCATTGAGTTGCAAAAGGGCTTTCATTTATTTTTCTAATTTTAATAAATTCAAATAACAGGCCATTTTAGTGAAAAAAATTCACTTAAATGGACTGAATGGCCCACTTATGGTACGTGGCATTATAACGATATAAATAAAGGAGAATTTAACTATGAAAATAGCAATACTAATTATAACAGTCATTTCATTTAACTTTGCACAAGCAACACTTGTACCTGCCCCTTCATTCCCTGCTCCAGAATTAGAGTTTACTGACTTACCCGTTTATTGCTTTGGAACGGCTCAAGACAATAAAAACAAAGAAATTGAAATGCAATTAGTCAGCGATCGAGTATATATGACTGCTCCTGGTGTTTTTTACAACGTGGCCAAATCTGTATTAAGATTTGGAGCTGTTAACTTATCAGGTGCAGTACTAGGTGTTGTATTCGCTGGTGGTGGATCACAACGCTGGCAAGCTGAAATTTTCCCAACTAGCTTTGGGTATGAAGGTGAACTATATGTTTATTCTAACTCTTGGGACCCAAACCTCTCATTAATCACTCCAGGTCTTCCATCTAGAACTACATCTAAACAAACTTATGATATTATTTGTGATTAATTAAAAAAAAATTGCTCAACTCTAAAAACCAGGTTTTTTTGCCTGGTTTTTTTTTATAATTAAAATAATGATCTCTTAAACTTTAACTGTCGCAGCCAAAACTTATATTGTAACATTTAATTAAAATTGAATAAATTAATAATACTTTCTCAGAGCTTTCACAGATATTATTTTATTATCTTCAGGACAGTATGCTGACAGTTTGCCGCCGGCAAAACATTTTGTATCAAGTTGCACAGTGTTTAATTCTATATTTTTTTTAACTGATTTATAAGGCGTGTGCCCTGATATTAATACTTTTTTACCTATTTTTCTTACCCCATCAAAACTTCTATTCCAATAAAGACTATCGCAGCTAAGCTTACTCTTACCCGTTAAGTGACCTTTTAATTTATATTCAGCTCGAACAATATTTAAATGTTTTTTAACCGGTAAAGCATGAGTAACAATTATTTTTTTATTTTCATAAATCACTGGCAAAGAACATAAATATTTAATATGAGCCACTGAAAGCCCTCTTAAACTCTTTTTTTTAGGGTCAAGGCCATAACTTTGTAAAGTTTCAATCCCACCTTGGCTCAACCATAAAACTCTAGATAACAACTGATATTCATTTTCTTTAAGTCCCTTGGACCACCGACTCAATCTGTAATCTTCGCTAGGAGATAAAATATAACTGGGGATTTTAATTTTATTTCTCTTCAGCCAAGACGAATGCTTTAACTGTAAATAATTTAAAAAGCAAATTTCGTGATTACCCATTACAACTTTATGAGTGCCTAATTTTTCTCCCATTAAAAAATGTTCAACTACGTTTTTAGAGTTTGGCCCTCTATCGACTAGGTCGCCCACAGAAACTATTAAATAACTTTGCTTCTGTTTTTTAGCATAGTTTTTTATTTTTTGCTCTAAAGAGCAATACTCCTCATAACAGCCATGAATATCCCCAATCACAAAATGTAAAATAAGTTCACCTCGCCTATTAAATATTACCTCAGTTTAACTTATAGGCAATTTTCACCCTTATTTTGTTATAAACTTAAATTTGTGTCATCACATAAAAATAAAAAATCATATTAAATAAAAAATGATTTGCTCTAACTGATAAGGCTATGATTTGATCTTCGAGTTGTAAACCCCTTACAAACTGACAACAAGGATAAGCTAATGAGTTTAATTTTCGATTGGAAAGACATAAAAAACCGCTCTAAAGGTTTAACATTTAATGATGTGCTAATTATACCTGCCAAATCTCAAGTCAGGTCACGCAAAGACCCTTCATTAAAAACCCAATTAACAAAAAATATCACAATCGACCGCCCTTTTATCAGTGCAAATATGGATACAGTCACTGAATGGGAAATGGCTCATGCCATGAACCAACTTGGTGCCATTGGAGTTATTCATCGCTTTATGACTGTTGGTGAGCAAACAAGCCAAATAAAAAGATTAAAAGACCTGGGCCATGAAAACGTAGGCACAAGCATAGGCGTTAATAATGAGTATCAATCTCGAGCGAATGCCGTTGTTGAAGCTGGAGCAAATATCATTACAGTTGATATTGCACACGGCCACTCAGTGGCCATGATGGAAACCATGGAATGGTTAAAGTCCACTCACCCCCATGTTGAAATAATAGCTGGAAACACAGCCACCCCCGAAGGCACAAGAGACTTAATCAATGCTGGCGCAAGTGCTATTAAAGTTGGTATCGGTCCAGGCTCAATGTGTACAACCCGCGTAATTACTGGCTGTGGAGTTCCACAGCTATCAGCAGTAGCCCTTTGTAGTGAAGAAGCTCAAAAACACAATATACCTGTTATCGCGGACGGGGGAATTAAGACATCAGGTGATATTGTAAAGGCTATCTCAGCCGGAGCACAAACCGTCATGCTTGGCTCAATATTATCAGGAACTATGGAAACACCTGGTGAAATTCGTAATGGCAAAAAACAATACCGAGGAATGGCTTCAAAGTCGGCTCAAATATCTTGGCGAGGTGGTATGGCAGAGGGCATGGCCGCTGAAGGCGAATCTACATATGTAGCCATCAAGGGCCATGTTAGCGATGTTATTCACGAGCTTTCTGGTGGACTTAGAAGTGGCATGAGCTATATAAACGCTGAAAACCTCGAGCAAATGCCTGAGAATGCTCGCTTCATAGAAATGAGTCCACAGGGGCATTTTGAGTCCATTGCCCATGGATTAAATAAATAGAATTTATTCTATTTAAGAATTTAAGGCGCTAGACCATTGGTTAGATTCTAGTGATCGAATTTTAAGCTGATTTTTTGATAATAAAACATCTCGGCAACTTAGTGGTTTGCATCAGAAATTCAGTTTAATAACTCTAATTAAAGCTTTTGACGAAAAGGCTCTACTTGCAATAACTTCTAATAAGCCATTTGGTTTCTCCTCCGAAAACACCAAAATTGCTATCTTAAGTTTTTAAAACCGACTTTTAATATTAAAGTCGGTTTTTTTTTGGCTACTGCACAATAATTAAACAGTATTCATTGATTCAATCCACTGACCAGTTTATTATCCACGAGTGAATAGTAGCAATAACAACGTAAAACCAATTGGAGTTTTTGACTCTGGCTTAGGAGGTCTTTCGGTCCTTAAAGAGCTTGCTCAACGCTTTCCCAACGAAAACTTCATTTATTTAGGTGATACAGCAAGACTTCCCTATGGCTCAAAATCTGTTGATACTATTCAAAAATATGCTGAGCAAAACATTGAGTTTTTATTAAAAAAAGAGGCTAAAGTTATTGTCGTGGCCTGTAACTCTGCTTCTAGCGCCTTTTTAACCAAGAACAAAAAAGATTACGGCCTTCCGATTATAAATGTTATTGAGCCAGCCTCCCAATCTGCCATTAACACCAGCCAAACTAATAACATTGGTGTACTTGGCACAAGAGCCACCATACAGCAAAAAGCCTATAATCGGGTTATTGGCCTACTGGCTCCTCAGTATAAAATTCATAGTGTTGCCTGCCCCTTATTTGTTCCCTTTATTGAAGAGGGCTTAATTGACGACCCTATAATGAACCTCATCATCCATCGCTATATATACCCTTTACTTAAAACTAATATTGACACCTTAATACTTGGCTGCACTCATTATCCACTAATTAAAGACTATATCCAAAAAGTAGCTGGTAAATATATTCAACTGATTGATTCAGCCCCTGCTGTGGCAGATATCTTACAGCATAAAATGGCTGTAAAAGCTGTAACTCCAAATATAAAAAATAACAAACAGAACATTGAGTTATTTATCACTGATATAAACAGCCGCTTCGAAGAAGTAGCCACTCGATTTTTAAAGCCTGTGACCTATTCTAATATTACTGCTACACAACTTTAATTCATGATAACTTAAACATGGATTGATATAGTCACAACAAGCTTTGATTTTTTTATAAACTAATAGGCTTCAACTATGAATTCAGTTAATAAATATACAGAAAATACAATGTTAATTAAACTTTTATTATGTCACCACCAGAAATAACCACCTCTTCTGGCAACTCATGCTGGTTGTATTGACTAGCCATCACAAAGCCATATGCTCCAGCATCCATAACAGACAACCAATCCCCTTGCTGCAACTCAGGCAGTATTCTTTTATACCCTAACACATCAGATGACTCGCAAATTGGTCCGACAACATCATAAAGAACATTTTTTCTCTCACTATTATCAATAGCTAAAATGTTATGATGAGCTTTATAAAGACATGGCCTCATAATATGGTGCATTCCAGTGTTCAAAATCGCAAAATTTTTATATTCATTTTGCTTTATATACTCTACTTTACTAACCAAACAGCCAAAACGTCCCACAATCACGCGGCCTGGTTCACATATTATATCTATATCAACGGTATTAAGCACTT
>CALJPJ010000274.1 GCA_937980625.1 uncultured Bdellovibrionales bacterium | reverse complement strand
AGTGCCACGGGTAGCAATTCCAGACTCAGGAAGTAAAACGTTATAGTCGCGAGCCATTTGCTTAGTTACGTCACCAATAAGTGGGTAATTTAGGTCGCCTAAGTCATCTTTAATCCATCTTTTATGTGAATGTACAGAGTCAATACTTACACCTAATATTTCAGCGCCTTGTTCTTTAAATAAAGGAAGGGTATCGCGAAACTGAGTGAGCTCAGTTGGGCAAACAAAAGTAAAATCCAAAGGGTAAAAGAACATAACAACCCATTTGCCTTTATAATCAGATAAACTAACTTTTTTAAAATCTCCACCATCTACAACTGCTTCTGCTGTGAATTGTGGTGCTGGTTGACCTATCATTGGCATATATACTCTCCTTGTTTAATAAAATTAGATTTTTGTCATTCAATTACTGCCATACTTCTTTGGATTCAGCAAGCTGTCAGGAGAGGGATGAATCAGGCTATGTAGCACTGTGTAATTGCTTGGTTTGCTTATATTTAGTTAAGTGAGGTAAGAGGTTATTTAAAGTTAATTTGAGGATTTTATAATCATTAATTTTTAAACTTAAATTATATTTTTAACGTATTTTAAGCTAAGGGTTTTGTAGATGAAAATAATTACTTGGAATGTGAATGGGATCCGCGCTTGTGCTAAAAAAGGATTTCTAGATTTTTTTGAGAAAGAAAATCCAGATATTTTATGTATTCAAGAAACAAAAGCTCATCCAGGTCAACTGGAGCATGAATTACTTAACCCTTTTGATCGTAAAGCATATTGGTCTTCTGCATTTAAAAAGGGTTACTCTGGAACTGTGACTTATGTGCGAGATGAACCAGTTAATGTTGCCCATGGAATTGGTATTAGAAAGTTTGATTCAGAAGGTCGGTTTGTTGTTACAGACCATGGTGATTTCATTTTATTTAATGTTTACTTTCCTAATGGCGCTGCTCGTGAGGAGCGGCATTTATTTAAGCAGGAATTTTTAAAAAAATTCACAAAACACCTAAAGAAGCTAATTGACTCCGGGCGAGAAGTGATAGTTGTTGGTGACTATAACGTGGCTCACTTAGAGTATGATGTTCATGACCCTGTAAGACTTTCCAAATCAAGTGGTTTTCTACCGGAGGAGCGTGAGTGGTTCGATAACTTTTTAAGTTCTGGATTTTACGACGCTTTTAGAGAATTTCACCCAAACAAAAAAGAGGAATACTCATGGTGGTCTTACAGAGAAAACGCTCGTAAAAATAATCGTGGCTGGAGAATTGACTATATTTGTGTTACAAAAGGGCTTGTTAAGCGTCTGAAGTCGGCGGCTATTATGCAAGATCAGATGGGTTCAGATCATTGTCCGGTAGTAATTGAGTTGGAGTAATCATTTGTTATTAGTTTTATTTTTATGTTTTACAATAATTCCATTGATTGAAATTTACTTGCTGGTACAAGTTGGTCAGGTCATAGGAACTTGGGATACTGTTGCATTAGTTATTATTTCAGGTTTAATCGGAGCATATGCTGCTAAAACTCAGGGGCGTAATGTTTTAAGCCAAATTGAAAAGCAATTAAGGTCTGGAAACGAGCCGTCATCAATTTTTATTCAAGCTTTATTAGTATTTATTGGTGGAATCTTAATGATTACACCTGGCTTTTTAACAGACTTAATTGGAATGAGTTTTATATTGCCCATAACAAGAAATCTTTATGTTGGACTATTGCAAAAGCTATTTCAACGGGGTGTTAGTATTGGTAAAATTCATGTATATACTGGCAATACAACTAATGGATTTTACTCTGACACGCCTGTAAAAAAAGCAAAGAGAACTTTGGAAAAAGACGCTGATGTCATTGATATTTCAGCATATAGAAATAAAGACTAGCTAACCATTATCTTGAACTTTATATATTTAGACTTAAATAACTAATATAACCAACATAACTACCTAACAAAATCACCCCATGTATTTTAGAGAATTTGAATTTACTAATAAATGCAAGTGGTAAAATTAAGAAAGTAGAAATTAGTAAAACTGGTAAGTCAAAGCTAACAATAGATGAATCAATAAGTGTCTTGTTAAATAGCCCTGCAGTAGCTGGAATAGCTAGAGTATTTATTATATTAGAACCAACGATATTTGAAAAAGCAAGGTCTCCTTGCTTTCTAATTGCAGCCATGGCAGATGCAGCAAGTTCAGGAAGTCCGGTTCCTACAGATATTATTGTTAAACCAATAATTCGATCAGATAAACCAGCCATTTGACCAAGGCTAATACCAGCTTTTAAGGCGAGCTCTGATCCAATGATAAGGAAGATAAAACCGCCAATTAGTGCGAGGACAGTAAGACTAAAATTATCATAAGTTTCAAGCTCTTCTTCATCAGGTTTTAATTCAGATTTTTTGGCTTTGTATATCGAAAAGAGAATAAAGCAAATGAGCAAGCCTAAAAATATAAGTGCATCAAATTTATGAACAGATAAGTCACGAGTTAAGCCTATAAAAGTGAGCGTAAACACGAGTAATAAAATATATTCAGACTTAATTATACTTTTACTAATACGGCTAGATACAAGTAGGGCAGTTATGCCAAGGACTCCAAGTAAGTTAAATAGGTTAGATCCAACAATATTTCCAATAGCAATGTCTGTGTTACCTTTAAGTGAAGCGATGCAACTGGTGATAATTTCTGGAGCAGATGTTCCAGCTGCAATAATAGTTAGCCCAATAATTAGGGGGCTAATGTTAAATTTTTTGGCAACCCCAACAGCCCCTTTAACTAAGAAGTCTCCGCCAAAAACAAGAATTGTAAAACCTAAAATAAGCATTCCGATATCTATAGCAATAGTCATTGAGTTTTGAAGTCCTTATGATTGTTTCAATGTTATATACATTTGTTAGAACTCTAAATTATTTAAGCCGCATATTACATATAATTTTTAGGTTATATTGAAAAATTATCTACAAATTAACGCTTTTATGTATCTTATTTTATATATTGAAGTAAGACATTGGTGCTAATTTTTAAAGTGCTTGAGAGTTAAAAATAAAAACGCAGCGCATAAATTATGCAGATAGCATTTTAGAAGATGTAAGAATTTAATATTCACTACAGTTGTTAATTCTAGCGAATTTAAAGAATAGGACTATTGTAGTATATTTGGGCAGATTAAGGCTTTTTAAGAAAATCTTCTTGCAATATTTACAGGGTCAGTGAATAACTAGTTCAGTTCCAATTTGGCACTAAGTGCTTGGACCTCAGGGAGGAAGTTTAGTTATGGCAAGTTTACCTAAAAGTCTAGTTGAAAAATGTAAACAAAAGTTATTACTTACAAAAGAAGATATTCTTAACCGTGTTAAAGATGCGCGAGATAGTCTAAACCATGATGATTCAAAAGGTGGAGATGAGGGCGACCAAACGGTAAGAGCATTAGCTGAGAGTCAGTTTTTGAGATTAAACGAAAGGTTTCGTAAGCAGTTAATGGAAATTGAAATGGCATTATCACGGATTGATGGTGGCACATACGGAGTTTGTGAAGAAACTGAAGAGTTTATTGAGCAAGAAAGGTTGTTGGCTATTCCATGGACAAGACTGAGTATTGAGGGCGCTGAGATTAGAGAAAGTTTAAATAAAAGATATGCCAGATAATTTTATGAATTAAATTTATTATTGAGGCGACTTAATTAGGATGATTAAGTCGTTTTTTTATTCAATCTCTGACAAAAGTTGCTCATTTACAATTTGATCGATTTCTTTCTGCGAGTAAAGGCGACCTTTGTTTACCCCGGGGCAAAAGTTAGAAATTTCATTTTTCCATGTTTTTGCATTCATCGACTCAGGCCAAAAGGGCCATGTTTTACACTGAGTTGGTCTTGCCGCATAAACTTCACACTGATTTTTATTTAAAAATATACACTCAGGTGAATCACCTGAGTTTAAATAATAATAATCGTCTTCTTGTGAACAATATTTTGAGGTAAACTCATGTAAACTCAGTTTTAGTTGTTTAGCCATTTGTTGACGGTCTTTATTACTTAGATAAACAAAACCATATTCGCCTCTAGAGGAACAACACTTTCCTGAACCTTGGCATTCAAACTGTATTCCATCTTTGTACCATTTTTTTTTCATATCATGTAATAACTGATTTTTTTAAAAAGAGATAGTTACTTTTCGAACTGGCATTGATTAGAAAGTAATTTAATAAAAAGGGTGTTATAAAGTGAGCTTTTAGAAAGCTAAAAAGTCTTTTTTACTTACTGATTCCGATGAGAAAATAAAGCCTCAATTTATGAAAAATGAGATTTTATTCACTTAGTCTTTTATAACTAATATCAATTCCATTAAATAATTTTCTAAACTCTAAGCTTATTCAAATTATAATGCGCGGAGTTCTCCCGTAGGGAGCTGTTTGAGCACATTATAATTTGAATAAGCTTAG
>CALJPJ010000273.1 GCA_937980625.1 uncultured Bdellovibrionales bacterium | reverse complement strand
AGATAAAAAAGGGGATTTCCAGCGACACACGTATAAGTAGTCATTTTTTAAATCCAGGCCCTGGGTATGGAGGGTCATGTTTTCCAAAGGACGTTGAAGCACTTGTAGAGTCTGGGCTCAAGTATAATCAAGAAATGGAAGTGGTGTCCGCTGCTGGATCTGCAAATAATAAGCATAAGCTATATATTATAGAAAAATTAAAAATTCATTTAAAAGGAAACCTTAAGGATAAGAGAATCTTAGTATGGGGACTTACCTTTAAGGCAAACACAGATGATGTTAGGGAGTCACCAGCTTTTGATATTCTTCAAGGTCTAGAGACAGAAGGTGCTGAATTACATGCTTATGACCCTATGGGACAAGATAGCTTTAAGTTAGAGTACAAAGGGGAAAAACTTAACTATTTAGATCAAAAATACGATTTAGAAAAAGTGGATGTTCTTTTAATTTTAACAGAATGGAGTGAGTTTGTTAGTGCTGATTTGACAAAAATAAAAAGCTTAATGAGCTCTTTGGATGATTCGGTTATTTATGACACACGAAATATTTTTAACAGAAACAATGTTGAGAGCTTGGGTTTTCAATACATTGGTATGGGAAAGTAAGAAAATAAATTTATTTTTTAAATTTTTATAACTTGAAAAAGATCTAAGTACAAAATTAGTTATTATAAATATTAAATAGAATATTGGCTGAGTTTTCAGCTCCATCTAAGTTTATATTAAAGTTAATTTTTTTAAGCTGGTCGATGTTGTCCAACTCATAAGATAATTTTTCGGCTGTGAGCTCATCAGGGTGAATCATTTTAGCCCAGCCCAGCTTATCGAGTTTATGGGCACGAAAAAGCTGTTCAGTTTCTTTTCCGGCATTTGATGGTATAACAATGGAAGGGATTTTAGCAGAAAGAATGTCGGCAACAGTGTTGTAGCCAGTGAGTGAAATAGAAACCTTTGCTTTTTTAACTAGATCATAAAAATTTTCAATGAAGCGCACCAATGTAACTTGAGGTGTGCAACTTTTTTTTAAGATTTTGAAGTCCTCATCAGACATGTAAGGGCCTGTAGTTATAGTCCAACTTTTTTTAAATTTTTTACTTAAAGGTGCTGAATCTATAGCCGTTTTGATAAGCTTAAATGCAGCTGCGCCACCTCCTCCGGAGACTAAAACCTCAGGAGGTGAGATGAGTGTTGAATCGACTAAATTATTTTTTGGAGCGACAATGCCTGTGTAATAAATTTTTTTTTCATATTTTTCTACTCCAGGTACAGTTTCTTCAAGTTGAACAAAATTTGAATCAGCATGTACTAAGATGATATCAAAGTAGGTATTTAAATAATTTAATGTGTCTTGATGGCTGGCAGCTTTGCGATTTTGCTGGACAATATCCCTCACTGAGGCAACCACTTTAACATCTTGACCACTTTTTCTTTGTTTTTGAATGAGGTCCATTAAGGGCAAGAGCTCAAAGCGCATTTGTCTTCGACCAAATGGAAATGTTTCTGTGATAACAACATCAGGGGAGATTTTTAGGTAGGATTCTAGGAGCATAGACTTTCGATGGCCTAAATAATCACTACTTACAGGTTGGTAATTCTCGTCTAGTAAAGCGGTGAAGTCATTAACATTACAGTATACCGGAGGAAGATATACTGGGTTTAAGTTATTAGTATCAAGCGACTCAACTTTACGACCGCCCCATATTAGATGAACTTCAAATCCTTTGCTATGTAGAGCATTGGCAATTCTTATTGCGCGGTAAACATGGCCTAGGCCATGTAAGTGTTGGACATAAAAGAAAACTTTTTTCTTAATCATTATTTTTTTTAGTCGAGTTCTTCAAAAAGTTAACTGCATTTTCCAAGCCATTTGTTTTGAAGTTGATTTCCGGTAAATCATTGTTTTGCAGTAGGTCTGAAGTCATATCTGAAAGAGAGTGTTCAGTGAGTGAATCAGGGTGAATGTATGAGCAAAAGCCTAATTTTGAAAAAATTGATGCTCTTAACGCTTGTTCTAGCCGAGGTGATATACGAGGTAAGATAAGAGGCTTTTTCTTTAAAGATAGGTTTTCACAAAAAGTATTATACCCTCCCATTGAAACAACGAGATGCGCAGAGTTAATAATCTGTTTAATTTCTGAGGTGAACCTTAAACACTTTGTATTATCAAGCCCGGCAAGTTTGGTTTTAATTTCGTTGTAATTTTTCTGTGGTAAAAAAGGTCCTGTGATAATTAAATTTCTAACATCATTTTTTGGTGCGAGTAGTAAAGAATCAGCGATTTTTTCTAGATAGTCAGAGCCGTCTTCTCCGCCACCAAGGGTGAATAAAATCAGAGGCTTATCGTCTAAACCCTTACCATATTTTAAAAGGTCTAAAGTCTTATTTTTGGTGCTAATTTTTTGGTCTTGAATGAGGTAACCAACATACTGAAGCTTGTTTTTAAGTTTTTCGTTGAGTTGGTACTGTTTAGCAAGATCAAAGATATTTTGGTCTCCATATACAAAGACTGAGTCATAATACTCAGATAAGGCTTTTTCTGAGCCTCGCTTTTTCCATTCAATTTTAATTTTCTCAGGACTATCTAAAATATCTCGAAGACCACATATGTTATAACAATTTGTGAGATTAGTCTTGATGTACTCAAGGCTTGGTTTTAGCTCCCCACAGACACCTAAAGGCTCTTTATCAACAAGAAGAACATCAGGTTTGAAGTTTTGCACAGCTGAGAGAATGAGCTCTGAGCGGAAACTGGTAAAATCTTTTGAGTCCATACTTAAATTTCTAGCAATATAATTGCCGGTCTTAAGTTTTGTAAAGCCGGGAAGTTTTAAGTATTCAACTCCAGGTTCTGATGTAAAATCATTAGCCTTTGGGCTAGAACAAATAATTAAAATAGAATGGTCATCAGAAGCAAGTTTATTGGCAATTTTTTGGCTTCTGCGGATATGGCCTAAGCCAAAAGTATCGTGGGAGTAAAACAAAAATCGTCGTTTACCTAAAGTTGTCATTTAAATTGCTACTCCCAGCTCAATTAAAGATAAAAAAATCAAAAAGTTGAGGAATTGAAAATTGTAAAATAGCGACCTAGCCATTTGATTTACCTAAAACTATGCTCATAAACTGAGTAAAAAATACCATTAACTTAATAATAACTGTATTATGCTTTAGAGTAAAACAGTATTTGTAATTGGTTTGTAAAAAGTTCTCTAAATCTTGTGAGGCAGTTGAAAAATTAGACCTCAGAAGTTAAGTTTTGAGTTAGACCTGTATAAACGGCAAGGGCCTTTGTTATGAAAGAAACATTTAGTAAAACTCAAATTGAACTATATTTTATTTTAAAAGGTTACCCACGAGTATCAGAAACATTTATAGCTCAAGAGATTCATTTACTTGAAAGTCTAGGTTATAAAATTAAAATTATTTCAATGAAAAAAGCCCGTGAAGATATGCTTCAGCCGATTAATAAAAAAGTAGAAGCAAAAATACAGTACCTTCCGGAAGATTATCTCCAAAATATTCTTAGTATAGTGAGCTTGAACTTTAAGTGCTTCACTAATTATCCCTGGAAATATTCATTAAATTTATTTTCATCAATAATAAAAAGTTTACGAAGGTTTAATAGTAGCCATTTAAGTCATTTTACTAAGGCGGCCTGGGTAACTGCTAAATTAAAAATGTGGGAAAAAAAAGATTATACATATATCCATTCACACTTTGCTCATAGTCCCACAGAAATTGCCTATTATATTTCAAAGATCACTGACTTGCCTTTTTCTATTTCAGCTCATGCAAAAGACATCTATACGATTCCAAAAATAGACTTACTGGAAAGAATTAAGGCAGCAGAGTTCATTACTACTTGTACAGAATTCAATTATCAATTTTTAAAAAATATAAGTTCCGAAATTAGCGATAAAGTTTATAAAAACTACCATGGGATATCTAGCGATGATTTTACGCCTGTGGCAAATTTCAGAATTAATAAAAATAGTTTAATATTTATTTCAGTGGGAAGGTTAGTCCCAAAAAAAGGTTATTTTGTTATTTTAAAGGCTTTAAATTCTTTAAAAAAACAAGGGTATAATTTTAGCTATGATATTTTTGGCTCAGGGGTTTTAGAAAAAGAATTGCGTTCTATGGTTGCAGAGTTAAACTTAGAGGAGCAAGTTAAATTTCATTTGACCGTCACCCATCCTCAAATGATTGAGCATATAAAATTAAACCCTGGAATATTTCTATGTGGTTCTTTGATATCTAGCGATGGAGATCGTGATGGCATTCCAAACACAGTGGCAGAAGCAATGAGTATGGAGCTACCAGTTATAGCCACTAAGGTCTCAGGTATCCCTGAAATAATTCAAGATGGCGTGAACGGATTTTTAATTGAATCAGAAGATACCACTGCTTTGGCAAATAAAATTAAAGAATTAGCTGAAGACCCTATGGAAGCACAAAGAGTTGGTAAAGCGGGAAGGGAAAAGATGAAGTCCATGTTTGAATCTAAAAAACTTATAACTGAGCTTTCAAACTTACTGGAGAAATCAATAACCAAGAAATTTAATTTAGAAAAGTATACGATAAAAAAGAAAAGTTAAATAAAAACTAATAGTTACTTTTGTTTTGGCAAAAAAATTATGATTTTTTTGCATGATTTTAAAGACTCTAAGTTAGAGCTGAGCACAATAGTAATGTGAAGTTTACTTGGACCTTTTTCACAGCTTTAGCTCGTAGACACATCCTCTATTTGAAGAGACTTCGTCATGTAAGAAGACCTCATCAAGGTATATATTCTCAATATGCTTGTATATAGTTACAAATCTTTGTCGTAAGTGTCTAATGGCGACTAATTTAATGTCGTTATTATTATCGTAATAAAAGTGTTGTTTAATATTTTTTATATACTTTTCAAATCGCTCAATATAGACAACTTTTTCACTTATGGAATTTGGGGCAAGTAGACGGTTTACGGTCTAGTTTAGTTAACGCCACAGAACCAGCATAGCTTGTGAGTTAACTACCTATATATATTCATTATTACTATACATCTACACAAGTTTTAATTTTCTACAGAGCTATACTTTAAAATATTATTTTTTACTAAAATCAGGTGGTTTGATGATAATTTTTATAAAGGATATAAAACCTAGCAATTGTTTACCTAAAAAAAGTATTTAGAGTTACGTTGATAGGAATTAATTTACAAAAAATAATTTTCTACCGCGAAATGTGACTTTTTACTCTTGAATAATAAAGATTTGCTCACCATGCATACTTCTTGATAACCTTAGTTTTCTAGAAATAGAACTAATTGCTGATGAAAACTCTGTATAAAACTCTTCAAGAGTTACCGATTTTAGAGAATCGTTATCTTCCTTAGCATGATCAATTAGACTTTGCATGTCAATAGATTGTAATTTTTGCTCTACACTTTTTCTTTTCCAAAAACCCCAAGAGCTAGGTAGAGCAATCATTGCAATTGAAATCGCAAAACCAATTGTTTTAGCTGTCTTTGTGTTTTTAAATGGACTGTCATAGTGATCAACCCTAAAGTCATTGAGAGCAAGTACACCAATAAATGTCCCCATTAAAGCAGTAAATGCTTTCACTGGAACTAATGCTCCTTTCTCCCTCTCTGTTCTGAGATCGCTTACATTAGAAACAGCTTCCATAAAACTATTTAATTTATTCATTGGAAAAATTAAATTATCAGCTGCTAATTTACAAGAGGCGGGCTCAACTTGATTATCGCACAATGTGTAAAAGAAAAAGTCAACACTATCTTCTTCAACTTTATTTAAAAGAATAAATTTGTTAATCTCTTTAAAGTTAATTCGTAAAACTGGCTCAAATTTTTTGTTTTGAAAATATGTAGAAGACAAGTACAATTTGTTTGTTTCCTCAGAGGCCGGAAACCTTTTGCCCATTTGGGTACAGCTAACTAAAAAAGATAATGATAAAATTATAAATATAATTTTCATTAATGGATCCTGTGTTTTGTTTGATTAAATATAATATCAAACTTTATATTTCTATACCAAGAGGAACATAAGTAACCTAGTTAAAGGTCAAGGAAAGTAGAGATAACTTATATTGGTAGCGCCCAGAAAGTTCACCAGCGTAAATTGTATTTCCGGAGCAAGAGGTTGCAATTAAATTTTAAATTGTTTCTGTGTTATTTGCACAGACAACCTTAAGTCCTGCAATGTTGAAAATGAATTACCATTGAGACTGAAGAGTTATACGATATAATAATTAAGTTGATAATTATATTGTTCAGTAATGTACTAGTAATTTCTTGTACACTTATTTCAAAAAAAACTCTAAGACACTATCTAATATTAATGAATTTAGTGCTCTTGATCAGTTAAGTATAATTAACTTAGAGCATCAGCTTTACTTAATTGGAATATCAGAAGATAAAAAAACACTTGGTATTGATAAAAAAGCCCTGAGCTCGATAAAATAGAGATTATGATCGATTAAAAAAAGTAGATAGAGCCATGAATTATACAACCAAGTAAATTTAATTCCTTTTTATCTAATGTGCTATATCCCCTATGAGCATCAGCTTGTACAGCAGCTGTAAAGCCTGTGGTTAAGCTTTTTGCTACTTCGCCACC
>CALJPJ010000272.1 GCA_937980625.1 uncultured Bdellovibrionales bacterium | reverse complement strand
AGGTTAATTTAGTCATTACAAAAATTCATAAATTAATTTAGGCAACAAGTGTATTTGGGTAGTTAATGAATTGCAGGCTGAATACATAAGCCGAGCTCAAGCTCGGACTTCTAAATTTATTCAATTTAACAAGCCCACTTTTTTAATATAATTTAAATAATTTTATATATTTTGTGTAAAACAGAAATAAGCCTGAATTAAAAAGTGGCTACTAGTGAAAACTCAAACCCTTTGTAATAAGTATCCATCTTTCCAACTTTACCAAAACCATCAACTTTAATATCTCCTTTTGAGTTTAAAGATGTATATCCTAACATTACCCCAATATTTTGTGTTGCTTGAAAACCCATACCAAACTGGTAACCAAACCCTAGCTTGGGATCCAACCTAACTGTTTTTCCATCAATAACCTCAGAAACCTCAAACATTTTGTTCATGCTTACACCAGCATAACTAAAAATATTTTTATTCAAACCAAAGGTTAAGTTCGCTTCACCTTCTAAAATTTTGGTATCGACACCATCATCATAAGAGTTAAACAGTAACCTTGAGTTCCAGCCTATTTTTTGAATATTAATATCTGAATAACCAATTGCTAAACCAATTTTTTGATCAGCTTTTTCCTTGTTAGACTTAAATGTAAAATCCAAAATCTTAAGTTTATTGCGAGTTTTAGTAAAATCTTTAACTAAAGAAAATGTCACACCATTTGTAACTTTTGTGTGTATAACAGGTTCATATACATTCTCAGTTTTAGATTCATTATCTTGAGCTAACACTAGACTTGGAGCAACCAAGATAAATACTGTAGCAATAGTTAATAGTTTATTCATTTTTCCTCCAGCTATTTTATTATTCGAACAAGGCTTAATTCAGCAAAATAAATGCCATGACTCAAAATAAGCCACCGCTCACCTCTCCCTTAAAAATAGGTAAATTTAGTTTTATTCGACCAATTAAAGAACACTAGACATTGTAAAGTTTACAAAAAATGAATCGTCTCTTTCATAAACAAACTCTTAGAGTTACTCTTTTGACACATTGCGCATTCGCGGAGGATTTATGAAGTCTTTAAATTTAATGATAATTGCTAGTCTATTTTATTTTTATTCCTCATTAGTATTTTCACAGGCACTCCCAGATTATGAAGATCACATTCTTCTAAATAACCAAGCCTCTTCTCAGTTATCCAATGCAAATAAAAGTAACGTCACTTATATGTTTCCCACTTACGATTGTGGCAACGGCGCAATATACTCCTTCTTACCTGATGGTAACTTACTCCAAGACAACACCATCATTGGGGACTGGGATATTTACTTAGGTAATGGTTTAGGCCAAAAAACACCTGTAGCAAGTTATGGTTATACCTATGTAGAGTTCAACAACTCCAAGTATACCGTGATTGAAGATACTCTGCTTGAAGAGTATGCTCGGTGGTCATGTGTTAGTGTGCATAGAAATGGCCCACTTTTACCTAAGTTAGCTCCACTACCCAACTAATGCTGATTAATTTTAACATATAATATTGTGAATCACTCTTCATACTCTACGGTTAGTAGGTTATCAGTTTCATAAAACATAACAAAACAAATGAACAATCAACTGCCCTTCCTAAAAACATTTATATTTTAGTAAAACTAGCAATTTGTGTCGCTTAATAATGACAAAAAATGTCACTCCAATGTTGTCACCGACACTAGTTACAATACAGAAGCTTTAAAGTGGCATAATTTGTGAATTGTATTTTCAAGTAATTCTCAAGGAGCACGTTTAATGAAATACTTTAGTTTAATAATCATAGCCTTGATGGCTATTTCTTGTTCTAAAAATGAACACTCAAAAAAGACAGATAACCGAGGCGAACTCACTCCGCAAGCAGGCATGACTGTTGGTATTGATGGGCGAGTGACTGATAGTGGCGGTGATGGCAAGTATTGCCAATATGAAAATAGTGTAATTTATGGAAGCTATGCATATATAGTTGGTGACCACAACATTACAATTCAATGGAATAATTATTACGACAAAACACATGCAGCCTCTACTGTTTTAGTGATTAAAGACGATGCTGGAAATATGTTTACCACTAAACCGATTAAAAACACTAACACATATACCCTTCATAACAATTCCGTAGGCTCTGATGGCAGACTACTTAAAGACAGCTTTACTCTAACCCCATACAAATTCTATTGGATTCATACAGAATCATACAACAATTACTATAACCCTAGCTTAAGTCACAATGGCCAACATATCGTAAGAGAAACTATTGATATCTACTTAGAGCAAGGTAAAAAAGAAATAATTGCTGGTTTTTGTTCATACAAACCATACTGGTGGACTAAGTAATTCAGTATGAATAACTCAAGATTTAGGCGACTTAACTTTTTAAGTCGCTTTTTTTATTTTAGTTAAAAAGATTTTTATTTTATAATTTAGACTTCTGGTGATAAAACCTAATAACATTTCTGATATTGTCTATGGTTAAAGCTCTAATTTCTTTTCCAGTAATACGTCTATAATTTCCTGTTTTAAAATTCCAGCTATGCTTAGCAAAAATTTTATTTAACTGAATACTTTTATTTAAAACTTTTTCTTGCAGGGAGCCTGGCGCACCACACTCAAGCTTTGTTTCTAGAGCATTGCCAATTAATTTTAGCAGAGATTTCGTTTTATTGTCCTCACTATTTTGTGGCACTAAGTTTACTACTTCAAATTGATTTTGTTTTCCATCAGATGAAATTAAGCTCGTCATAGCTTCATTAACTTGGTCAATGGTTACCAAATTAATATGGTTATCTTCCACTAAGTCTACCTTAATTTTAGACTTTTTAAACTTTTTAACCGCTCTGATAAAGCCAGACAAAAACATATAAAAACCAAATGGCTTTGACTGAGCCCAACCATCTAGGCGACTTCCAACTACTATAGAAGGTCTCACAATGGTCAGAGGTAATTTAGTTTTTTTAGATTCCACAGATAGGCCAACCTCTGTAGCCCATTTCGAACTCTGGTACGAATTTGTTTTAACTTCAACTTTTGTAACTAGCTCTTCAATAGGATGGTTTACAGGGCCAGATGCATAGGCCGTTGAAATATAATAAAAGCGCTTACAGTTATTAAATGAGCTCGAAGTACTTTTATATAAATTTAATGTAAAAAGCTTATTTGCTTTCAAGGCTTTCTGAAACACTTTAAAGCTATAAGACATTTCAGCGGCAGCATGAACAACAGAATGAATTTGATTTTTTAATGAAATTTGCCTGAGCACTTCAGGCAATAACTCTAGTTTACTCTCATCAAAATCAAAAACTTGTAATGAGTCACCAAGCTTAGGTGCTCTCAATCCTAGCCCCTTAGCCGCCGTTTCCACTGAGTTTAATGTTCTTTGTCCATCTTTATCATTTCTACTTAGAACAACAACAGAATGACCTTGATCTATTAACTCTGCGGCAATACAGCCTCCGACAAAGCCGGTTCCACCTGTAACTAAAAATGACTGACGTTTCACAAAATACACACTGCAACAAAGTCATTGTAGAGTCAACAAATTGAGTCTGTCTTGAATAATTATTCTAGCCATTTTTTAACAGGCAATGATAAGATAAGTCCATGAAAACACTAATTATTATACTCTTAACTTTCTCCACTTCTCAAATATTTGCCTGGGAAGAAAAACCAGCATATTTTGTAGATGTCAAAAAAGAAATTCCAACTGTTTCTATTGAGATGCGCTATGCGACCTATTATAACTTTATGGGTAAAATCATACCCGGCTATACATCTAATAAATGTTACCTGCATAATGCCGTCGTAAAAAAATTAAAACAAGTTCAAAAAGACTTAAACTCTAAAGGCTTATCACTAAAAATTTACGACTGTTATAGGCCACAACAAGCTGTAGATACATTTTATAAGTGGGCAATGAACGATAGCAAAGCTACTCACAAATTATCCTTTCACCCTAACATTAGTAAATCTACATTATTTAAAAATAATTATTTAGCTAAAAAATCAAAGCACAGCAAAGGTATTGCGGTGGACCTAACTATTATTAAAATTAAAAACTCTCCCAGTATTATCTTTTATGATAGCCCTCAAAAAGATTGCACAAAAAGCTCAAAATGGCCTAAAGGAGAAAATTCAATTGAGATGGGCACCACCTTCGACTGCTTAGACCCCTTATCAAATACAGAGTCGCCATATATTAGCACTGAAGCTCTCACTAACCGGAGGCTACTAAAAAAGTATATGTCAAAACATGGGTTCAGAAACTACTCCAAAGAATGGTGGCACTACACTTTACCAAGCGTAAAAGTGACTAAGTATTATAATTTTGAAATTAAATAGACTTTTCAATACTCACGCATTTTGATAAAAAGTGCTTAGATACTTTTGTAGCATTCACTTCAAATACTTTTTCAATTAAATCTTCAATTGGGTTTAATGTATAGTTTTTATAAAAGGGCTCATGAAACGACTTTGGAAATTCATTTAAAGCCCAATTTAATTTTTTATTATCATGAGACTGTAACGAATCAACTAATCCAAAAAATCCACCTTTTTTTAAAACTCTCTTCGACTCAATTATAATTTTCTCTCTAATACTTTCAGGAAGTTCGTGAAATAGGAATACTGAAACAACGGCGTCAAATGTCTCATCTTTAAAGTCTAGTGATTCTCCTTCACCACAAATAAAACTAACATTTTCACCTTTAAGCTTCTCTTTTGCTTTCTCTAAATAAGGTGAACTTAAATCAACTGCGATGACCTGAGCGTCCGGAAAAGACTTAACCAAAAACTGAGTGAATGAGCCTGCACCGCAACCTAACTCTAAAATTTTAAGTTTTCTTTGGCTTTTAAAGTGATTTTTTAATGGTTTAAGTATTGTACGCCTCATTGCATCTGTTGAGCCGGAAAATAACATATCAACTTGATGATCATATATCTCAGCTGATTCAGTACTTAAATAACCATCTGTTTGATTATGAAAATTTCTCTTATAATAACTGGGTAGGCTGTCTAACAACAAACTTGCTTTATTACTAAACTCTTTATTTTTATTTCTAGATCGCCTATAAGCTATAAAAAATGCGTCTTTCCATATTTTTAAAACTCTTTTAAAATGTTTAGTTGGTCTTTCAACTGATAAAACAGACTGAGGGTATACACCAGCAGCAATATTCTCGGAGTCATCCATCAATAATTGCTTTAATTCATCCAAAGAGTACTTCTTAAAGTCTTCAGGTGGCTCAACAAACGCTCTCTTATCAAATAGGCGCCTTATATAAGGCAAAGGCTTAGATTCAAGTAAAAATAATGCCGAACGGCTCATTGAATAGCCAAAAATTAATTTTTCAGCAATTTTACTCTTAAAACTATTTTCGTTAGACATAAAGCCTCCTACTCAATACACTTTTAACAAGCATGCTTATAGCGGTCAACTCAATTTTTGTAAGAGCCTGATATCATTGATTAATTTAAATAATAATAAATTATATACTATATTAAAAAAGAAATAATTACACTCATTTTTGTGTTTATAAAATTAATAAAACTAAATTCTATTAATTAAAATTAGTATTAAATATAGAAATTACTTATGGCTTACTATCAAGATTTCAAAATGAGTGAGCATAAGTTTCAATTTAAAAATTATGTATTAGATTACACAAACAAGGCGGGGGCCATAATATTCTTAAATGACTATTCTTGAGGGGGAAGGGTTTTGAAGTTTTCATTACTATTTTTTACTATCATATTTACTTCTATTACTAGCGCAGAAACAACTTACTCAAATTATATAAATGGTCTTCAAAACGAATTTGGCAACATTTCATCTAAAAAAATTGTTTACCTCGATCGTGACATAATTAATTCTAAATTAGCCAAACTGAATAGTGACAACGAAAAAAAACAGTCTATAGTTATCCAAGATTTTATTTCTAATATTTCAGGTCAAGTCATATCTATTTTAGATGCTTCCACTTTACTTCACGGAATGTCAGCAAATAGCCTATCTGCTTACGTACTTAAAGATAATAATGACAAAAGCGTATGTGTGATTGTTCCTTCAAACCCTAACTTTAACCAAATACAATCTAATTTAAGGATTCTAAACTGGGACCTTCTCGCTGACAAAAGTGAATTCAAAAACTTAAGTATAGCCAAAACTTTGCCAAGAGAAACATTACGTCTGATTTCTGACTTACATGAGACTTTTCACTGTTTAGATGACGACTTTTTACCTAATAGCCAACCTCATGGAATTGACCATCATTTTTTTCATCGTGCAGAAACTTTTGCCGAGGTAGGAGCTCTACTTTACTTAAAAAAGAAAGGCTTTACTGACATTAATCAAACACGAGCAGAGTACCGCACTGTAGGCTCCTATATGACTGGTAAATACCTAACAGATGGCCCTTTTAGACACGGTCCTTGGGGAGCAGTATATAGCTTACAAAAGGCTATTCTTTCAATCGATGACTTAACAAAAAATGATATACCAAAATCTTGGAATATGAATCAATTACAACAAATGGCATACTCAATAACAGTTCTAAAGTCTTTAAACTCTCATGAGTTTTACGGCATAAGCGAGTATCAAAGCAAGCCTATTATTCTTCAACAAAATATTGATCGCATGATTGAAAGAACTGACTTTGACTATTTACGAGAAAGGTTTTTAATTGTTAAGAAAACAGTTGAGAACTACAAGCTCAGCCTCAACAAAGCCTTCTTATCAATCTTTAAATCAACCACAAACACAACAATTAATAATAATTATATTTTTGACCTCACAAAAGACTGTCCAGACATAGATTACTCCACTAGCAAGACTAATCTTGATCAACAAATTGATACACTAAGAATACAATATTATAATGATAACAAACCTACTAAAGGTCTAGAGTACTTGCAATTAAAGAATATTTTTAAGTGCATTGAAACTAATTCATAGTCTAGCAATTTAATATTTTACAGCCTTAAAGTCTAAATTACTACCTACTGGCCTCAGAAATAAATATAACATTTGCTAAACTATGTCTGAATGATTCATTTTAAAATTTTTATATTTATTTTTATATTTTCTATCTCTGGTTTAACCAACACTCTCATTGAAAGAGCAAACCTTATTGAAAAAACTTT
>CALJPJ010000271.1 GCA_937980625.1 uncultured Bdellovibrionales bacterium | reverse complement strand
CAACTTCAACAAAACCGTCAGGTCCCGTTTTTAGCATAGCAATTTCTTTATTCTTATTATCTGACAAAGTAATTAGTGCGTCAGCATAATCAGTTCTTACAACAATATTTAATGATTTTGTAGTCTGAAAATTAAAGACTTCTTCTGTGAAATTTGGTGCACCGTCAGGCCCCATAGACTTTTCATCACTTTGACAGGCCACTAATACTACTAGTGATGAAAAGGTTAAAATTCTACTCCAAAACCTAAACCAAGTTTTATATGTCATAAATATTTCCTCCAATAGATATCCCTAGACTACTATTGAAGTATGTCTTGTTTTTAATAGAAATATGAAAAAAAAAACACAATTACAAAAAATATGTTTCGTACTCTGTACCAGGCTATATCACTGGCAACAAAGGTTTCTCGTGATAAGCCCAGACAAATTTAATCTCTAGAGATTAAATAAACCTTGATTTAATAAAAAAAGATAACAGTGCTAATAGTAACATTATTGAATTTATAAATACTCCGAGCCAATAAAATTTACCTAGTGGTATATGAAATACTAAATCAGTGTTCCTAGCATCCAGAGTTTTTGTTAAAAAAATACCATTGACCACAAATAAATTATCTTCACCAGCTCTCTTCTTAGAGCTCCATATCTTATGCTGCGGCTGGTTTAAAGTTAAACTCTCACCATTAACAGCGCGAGGGAGAATAATTTCTTTATACATTAAACTCTTTTTAGCATACTTACTTATACCAAGAGGTTTTATTTGTTCCGGCAAACTATTTTTTAATAAAACATAGTCAAGCATCGGTAACTGAGTATGATCAATGATTTCAAGATCTTTAACCTTTAAGCTCACATTTTTTTTATAATTTCCCTTAAATAAAAACAAAAGCATCATTTTAGTGGCCTGAGCAGGCGGTGTCACTAACTCACTTTTTTCGATCCATTCGCCATCATTATCAATTACATTTTGCCAAATATAATGCTTCCCTATTTCATTATTTTTATCATCCATAAAAATTATTTTTTGATGTGACTTTGTTGTTTCATTATTCATAAATTTATATTTAAATAAATACTCACTATCACTATTGACAGCCACTACCTTTGATTGAATAATATGCCACTGACAGCTATTCGCTGTTTCAACAAAAAACATCTTAACACTAGAAGTAAAACTTTCAATAAGTGGATCAATATGACCACATTGGCAACAAGATTTTTTGTCTTGATCTTGCTCTTTATTATAATCTCTGGCATTTATATCAGTATATAGTTTTTTTAAGTAATTGATTGGCGACAAGTTACTCACTCGTCCCACATTAGTAATTTTTAGTTTATACTTGTTCGGTTTTAAACTAAAAATTTCCGACTGGATACGATTGAAGTTTATTGAATTCTTAAATTGAAGTAAGTTATCTTCTAAAATATTGTTTAAGCGCTTAACATAATAAACCTTATCAATAAATTCATCATAATTGTGGAGCTTACTATTCGAATATAATGATTCTCCCTGAGCATTAGTAATTTCATATTGTAAATTTCCTTCAATATTTAGGCCTTGAGCAAAAATTTTAAAATTACTCATATGACTCAAATCAAAGTTAAAGTAAATGGGATCTCTTAGCAAAGTGACGCCTTTACCACCGGATAATTGTGGATAATTTCTATCCGTTTGCAACCCCTTACTTCCTGCTGACGATAGCTCAGCTTCAAAACTAACTAATCTTTTTGATCGTGAAAGCTTTGACTCTAGTTTAGATTTAATTTTTGCAAATTCCGAAACAGGAACAATAATAATATCTCCAACAGCATTAAAGCCATTAATGTTTTCTAGTAACACAAGCTCATTGTCTTTAAAAAATTTATATTCGCCAAGGTCAACCCATTTAAAATCACTCACTTCTCTATCTATAGTATTGACATTAATACTTTGATCAGAAATTTTAAAATTAATATTACCACCTTTTTTACTTTTAAAAATATTAGCGTAAACCTTGTAACGAATATTCTTTTTGGTCGATACAGGAATCTTAACTAAATTTGGCTCACGAAACTGCTCATGATCAAAAAGATCAAACTCATGAACCCACCACAGCACTCTATCATTTTGCCGTCGAGAAGAAAGGATTTCAATATTCATACTCACTGTATCTTTTGGAGTGATAAAAAAAGTTTTAAACTTAACTTTATTGAAATTGTCCCGTTGATCCGGACGAGATAAATAAGCTACACCAATTTCATCAAGGTTTTTATTATAAAAATGTAATTTAATGTGAACTGACGAAGAATTATAACCCGAAATCCCTAGTTTAACACTATAAGGGTTTGCCCCTTTAACTTTAATTACCTTTGTTTTGGCAACCTGCCATATATTTGTTGGTTTTCCGGCCACTAATGACCCAGAAACAACTGGCTGTTTAAGTTTACTTACTGGATGAACTTCCACTTTAATAGTTTTATCTTCATTATCTAAAAACAAATCACCTTGAGAAATTAAACTGGGTAAATTCTCCACTAAAACACCAGGCAACTTTATTAAATCATAGGACTTTGCTCTTAATCTTGCATCTGCAAATGTGGCAACAACACCACCATTTCTTTCTACAGGAAAGCTTCTATTATGCATTGCCATACTATGTAAAAACCATGTCCATTCACTTTTATATATAGATGTCTTAGCCCAACCCAAATATGGGACAGCTCTGTTAATATAATCAAAAGGAGTTATTATATACTTTTTATCTAGGACAGATAAGACTAACTCATCCACTTTTTGATAATCAAACATTAAGTTTAAATTAAAATAGTCTCTAATATTATTTTCTTCTTGCCGTGGATATAACACCGGTAGCTCTTGTAAGTATTTCGAGAAGAAAGCATTACTAAATAAATTTGCTTTTTCTAATCCACCAGTTGTTAAAATATGTGTTCGATTGACTCTAGCAATTTCTTCAGGCCCAGTTAAGTTATAGATGTTGGCATATTTCGATCTATTAGCTAGTTTCAAATTATTTTGAATATTAAGCACTTCTAAGTTAAACTTTTCCTTACGAGCATATGATCGAAAGCCTTTTTGGTAAATAATTTGATCCGAAAAGAGAGCTTTTAGCAAGCTAGGCACTTCAACCCCACGGCCTTCATCTAATAGGCTCTGAATGTAGGAATAATAATACCCTACAAGAGGTGAGTTTCCTTCATATTGAAATGTGGAGTCTGCAATGCTACCGTAAACATATATATCACCAACACTTTTACCTACTTGACTATCCAATTTATTTATATTCCAACTAAGGCCCGTAACATTGGTTTTTTTATTTACTCTATCTTCTGCTTGTGGCAGGTAAGTTTTCTTCATGCTATTTTGTAAAATATATTCATTAACAGACTTAACACTATCTGGAAGTATAACAGGTTTATATAAATTTAAAATGAAATTACTATAATAGGGTTGAACAGAAAACCCGAGAAGAACAATAACACCTATATAACCAATAAAAATTATTTTTTTAAGAAAGCTAAGAACAAAATACAATCCTAAAGCAAAAAAGACTGAGTAAAAAAACATCAGTAAACCAAATAATTTATTAGGATCTCTAAACAAATTACCTATAACTGGAACTTTAAACACTAAAAACTCATGAATTGGCGCCAAGAAACTATAATAAGTACCAGTTGATATAACTACTAAAACTATTGAACAAAAAGTAAAAAGCTTAATTACATCATTATTTTTTAAAAACTTAAAAACACCAATAAAAACTAGTGTTAATATTAAAGCCCAAGCAATATTGTAATCCAACCAATTTTGATTAATAGGAAACATTGACCACCAGTAACTATTGCCAGTCACAACTTCCCAAATGGAACTATTCCTAGAAAACATATTTAATGTGTCTTCAACATTAATATTAGCTTGTTTGGTCATTTTACCAGTCAAAGTAGCAGCTGCATATGGAAACAACCAATAAAAGCATGTCATACAACTCAAACTGGCTAAGGCAATAGTTTTCTTACTTTCAACTTTTAGCAAGCATAAAAAACCACCATCTTTTTGCTTAAGCTTTTTTAATAAGCCTAGTAAAATAAGAGTTCCTAGCGTAATAACAGAGAAAAAGAAGTAATGAATTGCTGCTGAAGCCAAACTCAAGGCCACAGCAAAATACAAGTAATCCTTCTTACTTTTTACTACAGCATACTTTTTGTTATATATTTGTAAGTAAAAATGAACTAATAATGGAAACAAAGCATAACCACAAAGCAAATAGGTGTGTTGTATTCTAGTTATAAACCATGGGTTGAATGCATAAAACAGTGCTGCAGCCAAAGAACAAAAATATATTAACTTATTGTTGTTTCTTTTTAAATAAATTTTTATA
>CALJPJ010000270.1 GCA_937980625.1 uncultured Bdellovibrionales bacterium | reverse complement strand
CTTCAAGTTCATATTGATAATTTTCATGCCTATAAATCCAAGCTCAATTCATCTCAAGCCTATCAAATTGTTACTGATAATTATTTGAAGCTACTAAAACTAGAAAAACATGACTTATCTCTATTTAGTAGTATTTTAATTATTGTTAAGAAGTCTAATTATAAAAAAATCATTCGCCATTGGTTTAAGTTAAGTTTTAAACTCCGTCAAAAAATTAAATTTTATTTTGCCCAAAGAGAAAAGTCAGAAGTTGGATACCTTTCTTGTTATCAAATTTATCACTTTAGAAAAAAATTATCACTCATAGATCCTAAAATTAAAGATAAATATTTTACCTCTGACGTTGATATATTTGAGCCCCGCGTACCCCATGACATGGAACTCGAGGCTTTTTACGAGCCAATCTTTTCCAACCATAATATTAAAAATAAACCTGAACTTTCTATTATTATACCTAGCTATAATAATAAAAATGAAGTTTTGCAAACTCTCAAGTTTCTAAATAATCAAAGCCTAGCAAAAGAAAAATATGAAATTATTTGTGTCGACGATGGCAGCACAGATGGAACTACCAATTTTATTCAAAATAACTTTAAAAAACTTGGCTACACAGTTAACTTTAACCTAATAAAATTTCCTCGTATTATCCCAAGAAGCCCTGGAGATAAACGATTTCGAGCTGGCTTGGCTCGTAATGTTGGCGTAAAACAAGCGACAGGGAAGTATTTACTTTTTTGCGATGCAGATATCATTTTTATGAAAGAGGCTTTAAAAAAAATTATTCTAGAGCTACAAAGTAATGATGTAATACAAATTCAACGTCACTATTTAAATCATGGAGTAAAGCCATCGCGCATAAATAAACCTGATTTTGATATCGAAAAAAATACTTTTCACCCAAATAACGGTTATTGGAAAGATTTTTATAACGACGGAAACAATTGGATGAACTATAAGTGTCCCTGGAAGTATATTTGCACTTTTGGGTTAGCTTTAAAAAAAGAAGACTTTCAACTCGCTGGTGGCTTTAGAAAAGTATTTTTAAATTATGGTTTTGAAGACACCGATCTTGGCTATCGTTTATTTAAAATGAATAAAATTTTTAAGCTTAGTAATGTAAGAGCTTATCATCAATTTGGAAAATATGAGCGTAATGAGTACGCTCACAGCTCTTTTAAGCGTCATAATTTATTATCAACAACCGCTAAAATATTTTATAGGCATTATGCCGACCCAAATATTTATGAAGAATTACCCAGTTTTTTAAGAGTATAAATAATAAATTATGAAAAAGATTGACGACTTAAAAACTTTTTGTGCTTTACCCTGGATACATTTATCTACTCGCCCAAATGGTTTACTAAGAGTCTGCTGTACCGCTAATGCCTCATCTGCAGGCCCTAAAAATGATAAAAAATGGGATAGTAAGGTTGGTATCCTCAAAAATAAAAATGGCCAGGCTGCTAACTTAAACACAACAGACCTGCTTTCAAGCTGGAATAACGACTATATGAAAAATATTCGTTTAAAAATGCTTAACAACAAAGTGCCAGAATCTTGTACAAAATGTTTTAAAGAGGAGGCCTGTGGCAAAAACTCTAAGCGAATATGGGAAACTGACCATTGGAAAAAAAAAATTGATCTCAATAAATTAATTAACGAAACAAAATCTGACGGATCTGTCGCCCCCCAAATTTCTTATATTGATCTTCGGTTGGGATCAAAATGTAACCTTAAATGCATAATGTGCAGCCCCCATGATAGCTCAATGTGGGTTTCTGATCATGCAAAGTTATATGATAAGGTCAAGAATCAAAAGTTAAAGCAGCATATCTTATGGGATAAAAAGGGCACCGGCGATGGTGGTAGTTATAATTGGCATCAAAATAATCCTAATTTTTGGCATCAACTTTATGAACAAATACCCAATATTAAACAATTATATTTTGCCGGTGGAGAGCCTACAATTATAGAAGAGCACTATAAACTTATTGAGCGCTGTATTGAACTCGGATACGCTCAAAATATTGAACTTCGATATAATAGCAACGCCATTGAATTACCAGACCGACTGTTTAAAGCTTGGAAACACTTTAAACATATTCGCTTTCATATTAGCATAGACGCTCATGGAAAATTAAATGATTATATTCGCTATCCATCTAAATGGAGTCATATCGAAGACCAACTTGAAGTTTTAGATAATACACCAAGTAATGTTGAAGTAACTATTTCAACTGCAGTACAAGCTTTAAATATATTAAATATACCTGAGTTTATAAAATGGAAAATACAAAAAAATTATAAAAAAATTAACCCTTGGCCACATGGAGCCGGGCTAATTAATATGCATCTTGTTTATCTTCCTGCATTTTTGAATATTAAAACTCTTCCAGTTCAATTTAAACAAGAAATCACAACTAAATTTGATAATTTTTATTTATGGCTCAAAGGTAATCACAGAAATGATGAAGCCTTCCTCAACCACAAATATGGAATCGATTTTATGCAAGGTATTATTAAGTTTATGAATTCTGAAGACTGGAGTAATCGAGTCCCACAACTTGCTGAATATATTAGTCAGCTCGATAAAATTCGCAATACTAATTCTAAACTAGTTTTGCCAAAATCATTGCGTACTCTATCTAAAATAGAATAAGTATACTTTGTATTATCTGAATCTAATTATTTATAGTTACGTAGTTTTCGTTTTTTCTATCTATTTGAAAAGTTAACTAGATTCGGCGTTGTTGCACATGAACCAAGGCCATTTTTTATTAAAGTCATTGTTACCTCTGGATAAAATTTTTGGAATAAAAATAGATAATAATAGTAAATAACAATTTTTTAAATGTAGCGTGAAAATTATTTAATTCACTTAAAAATCGTCTAAAGTTTAAACAGTTTTTTACATTAATTAATTGCTTTAAGATCAGTTATATTCCAATCATACACTACAGACACATTTAAATGCACTTGTTTGGAGTGTTTAATTTATCTCGGGCAAGTTCTTGTGAGCATTAGCTTCACTGCCATTTATTACTTGATTAAAGATTACGACAACTATCAGACTATCTAAAAAATGAGCCACTATGAAGAAATAATGACTGGGAAGAAACAAGTTACTTATAGTAAACTCCCCCGGGCATGCCCTAACTATTACCCATAAGTTATCCAGACTGGAGGATCACCCAGGTTGCAGTAATATCTTGTAGCCTTTGCCAGCCTCTCCAAATAGTTGTCATTCCAGGTTCACCATCAGATTTACGACTTAGAAAACCGCCAAGCTGAGCTATCCAATGTATTACTTCCCTAAGTGTTGGAGGTTTATCTGGTGGTTTATTAGTTTTTTTAACTCTACAATAAAGTGCTTTCCACTCATCTTTGGTAAGTACTTCTTCACAAGAATCATCTGGGGCATGACGATTAATATGAACCATTAAGTAAATTCTCCAAGCAACAACACTCATCAGTGTAAGATATTTCTCAAGCCGATCAGCTGTTGATAAGCGACAGTCTTGTACGCGACAACCAGACTTCAAAACTCGATGAAAGTTTTCTATACTCCAGCGATGGCAGTACCAACTAACTTTTTCTAAAGCGTCTTCTAAACTATTAACAGGTGTATTTGTTAATAACCTCCAATTAATCTGATCTTCAGATTTTGGAGGGTTTTGCTCTGATAACCAAATTACATTTGTTTTTACAGAGCTTAATTTTTCACTTTGAGCCATTGGGTATCTTTTCGGTAGACGCAACTCTATCTCACAATACCTTATATCAATAACTGCCGTTCGTAGTAAGTTTTTATTTTTTTTAGTTGGAACTTCAATTTCAACAAGTCCTTTGCTTGGCATATTCTTAAGGGTTTTCACCATAGTGTTAGTGTCTAATTTTGAACTTCCTTCTAAAATACGATCATTTGAAGAGCGAACTAAATAAAATGCCCCCAGATCTCGACCTTTACTTAGAAATTCATATATATCACATTCACGATCTCCAACAGTTACCACTGTTGGATTACTAGGGCCTAAGATCTCTGATGTTGCATTTAAGGATTTAACCCACTTGAAGCTTTCTTTTTCTTCAAAAGGTTGATTTTTATACAGTCTACTTTTTCTTCCATTAGTTCTTTTTCGTGCCCAAATATCTTGATCTATAAGGCCTAAAGGAAGACCTTCTGTTGTCACCATCATCGTTGTGTGCATCACAAGCCCTAAAACATCTTTGTTGCTCGTACCTGTCTTACTAACCAGGCCAAGCCCTTTAGTTTCTGGGTGATGCGTATAATTTAAGTAAGTTGTATCTTCAATAGCTAGAACAATCGGGAATTCTTTAGCTCTTTCGGCTGTGTTAATAAGGTGAGATTCCATTATTAAACTTGAACTAACTTTGTCATTTCTAAAAAACCTATAAGTTGTTTTAGCTTCTTGCCAGTTTTCACAGGCTTGGTTTATTGGATAATTTGGTTGGCTTGATAATTAATGAGTCACCTGCATTATCCTTGTATCAAGTCTTTGATCTCCAAAATTCGTGTGGATAAACTCATTTACATACCAATCTTCATTAAAAATCATATCTTTATGCTGCATAATCTACTCCATTAGAAAATATTTTTACTTAAAGATTATACAGACCAAATATGTAATTTATCGAGATGACCTGAGTCAAACAACTTATGGGTAATAGTTAGGGGCATGCCCGGGGGCCTTAACGCGACAACTCCAGATGAAGTTGATCTGAATCCTGGTTACCTTGATTCTCTATATATTTTGAATTACTCTCTCATCCCAGCCAACACTACTTATGAAATTGCCTTGCGACCACACAATATTTTCTTTCCAATAAAATATTGATAACCACTTGAAAGTTACCCTTAACTTCGACGAAACCTGAAATTTCACGAAGTAGTTTTGGCAACATTCTCCTAAAATAGAAGCAAACACCCGGCTTCAGGATCCGACGTCGGTACTTGCAGGCCCAAACTAAGTGATATTTTAACTTGTAGACACTATCAGCTGGTTTAGTAACTTCCATGCACGTATCATAATACAGTCTGCAAGGTAATCGACACCGGTTTCATTCAACCACAGGTAAACCCGTGATGTTCTGTCTTCGAGCACATAAAAAAACAGTT
>CALJPJ010000269.1 GCA_937980625.1 uncultured Bdellovibrionales bacterium | reverse complement strand
TAAATACATATAAAAAGTATCTTTACTCATGCGACACTCACATAGAGTGCCTTTATATAAATGTATCGAAGATGAACAGAAATCTATACTGCACTCACTTTAGATGTTGAATAAGTGCTCCGAACACTTTTTTCAAGATCTCGAACCTATGAATTCTCTGTCATGACCCAGGAATTCAGAGTGTTTTTAATGTCATGTCTTTACTTTAATGACCGCATCGAAAAATTATAACAATTGAATCTTGGCTAATAAATGGTGTTTATTGGAAACTAATTTTGGGCAATTTTGTACCTCGCTCTCTAAATAGAGAGGAAGTAAATATTCCTAAAGAAACATTTCCGCTGGTAGAAAAATTTATTAAATCAAAAAATCATGATCTAAAACCACATTGGATTAGGGCTTTTTACGGAAATATTAATTCTTTACAACAAACAGCTGAATTTCTTTATGACAACGAAAGTTGGCAAGAAGCTGAAGGTGAATAAAAAAAATTAAATTGGGTTAAGAGTGATGGGTACTTTAGTGTTAGGCTTTTTTTGATTCTACTGCCTGAGAATTAAAACACTTACTTTTCTTCATAAAAAATTATTGGTCCTGAACCGTAACTACCACTCAGGAAAGTTCAGTTTAAAAATAAATTATTGAAGAAAGCTAAGTGTCGTTAGCACAAAAGGTTTAAATTATTTTAGTAGATATAATCTTCCGGCTCGACTCGGTCACAACTGTCTATATCTTCGCCCCAATATTTAAATTCAAATTTAATTTTTCCAGTAGGGTTAACTGCTGAACTCTCAATAATCATATAATCAACTTGGAAGTACTGACTACCAATTACCTCTGGCAACACTGCAACATACTTTTTATTGCTAATAGAGTTAATTTTATTTGCCATGTAAGAAACTGCATTATTCAACTCTATAGGTCACTTATCAATAAGTAGTTGAATACTGTAGTAGCCAGGTCTGTCGGAAATAGAATACTCATTAGCAAGAGTATTTGCACTAATAATACCTGAAAAAATAAGTATTAATAAAATAGAAAAAAATTTATTCATTCGTCCTCCCTTTTAATTAGATTCCAGTAGTACAGGAAGTCCTAATCTAAATATAGAATACAAAAAAGCTTTGTAAATATGACAAATATTTTCTTGCCCAATATAGGCTCTCAATTTTTTTAGGTTTATCTTATAGATGCCTTACCTTATCTTGTTAGCTCGAAGTTAAGATAATCTTATTAAGGCAGTTTCATGTTCTTCTTGTCTTTTATCTGTTTTGGCCTTCAAAAGCCTAGTAAGTAAATAAAACTAAGCTATAAACTTATTTCTAAGAGAGTCAATTTGTCCAAGCCATGTTTTTTCGTTATCTAGATTAAAGCCAATCTCTTCACCACCATTGATTACAGAACGAAAAACTTTTTTAAGCACATCAACTTCAATAATAGATGCGGCATCATTACCTATGGTTTCTTCTATTGCTTCAAAAACACTAATTAAATCTGGAGTTGTAACTACTTTTGGTAACTTATCCATATCCAAACCTTTACAAGCTAGTGGCTTAAAACCAATAAGCTTACTGGTTAATAATATTTTTTTTCCATCAGTTAAATTAATTTGCAAAAAATCTTTACCTTGAGGGTCGACTCTTTCAATCACTTCTTCAACATTCATAAAATCTAAACAGATCGATTTGCCATCAACTGTTTGGCGAATACCTATGGACTCTGTGATCGCATCGATACTTTTTAGACCATCAGCTTGATCAACATATTTGTTAATCGTAATTTTATTATTCGTGTAATTTCCTTCTGATGTGTTTGCCACTCGCTGCCTCCAAAGCCCAAATTAACCAGGTTTATTGCCCTAGCTTATGAATTCCTATCGTCCACTGTGCCAAATCAATTTAGTTTAATAATTATTTTTATTCTATTGTCGTGGAAAATAAATAAGCAATTTTAGCAACTTGCCTTATTAGTATACACTCTTAGCAACTTTAAGCCTCAATAAGGCTCTCTCTAGACCTATTGCGTGTAGCAATTTAAACCAGTTCAATATAAATTAAGTCTAATATTTATAAAACTGAGGTAATAATGATTATTAAAAGATGGCAAGCTCCTTTACTTCCAGACAAAAAACAAATTTTTATCATGTTTAAACGTGAGGGCTTAGAGCCTTATGAGGAAACTTTACAACCCAAGCAAAGTATAAAAACTCATAGACACCCTTTTGATGAGGTTCGAATGATATTAAGCGGAGAGTTAAAACTAGATATCTCAGGAAATAAATTACTACTAAGAGCTGGAGATAAGATTGTTATTCCGAGCAATACTAAACATTCAAAGACAGTAGACTCTGATAGTACATGTATTTGCATATGCGCTCAAAAGATTTAAGACTTTAACCACTGTAAATAATTTTTAATATTTTTCTCAAAACCTCTTTCAGAGGGGTCATAAAATTTAGTCCCTTTTAATTTCTCAGGTAAAAAGTCTTGCTTAACCCAGGACTTGGCTCCGTCATGAGAGTACTTATAGTCTTTACCAAAACCTAAGTCTTTTGCCATACTAGTTCTAGCAGACTTCAAAGAATTTGGTACTTCCAAGTT
>CALJPJ010000268.1 GCA_937980625.1 uncultured Bdellovibrionales bacterium | reverse complement strand
GGTTCAAATTCAAATGATCTAGTTGTAAAATATTATAATGGCCAGGAGGAAGCTAGAAGTCAGTTAACTATAAAATATAAAGTTTTATCGCCAGCAAAGCTCGTTGTGGCGCCTCATAAATATGATTTTGGTAATGTAGTTGAGGGTAGTAGTTCAAGGCATGGCTTTTATATAAGAAATCATGGTCAACTTAAAGCAAGCTTAATCAGGTTTAACCGTATAAGTTCACATTATAAATTGGTATTGAGCTCATCAACAAATACAAATAAATGTAAATTAGAGCTTAGAGCAGGGCAAACATGTTATTTTGAGATAGTTTATAACCCTATAAGCGTTGGGCGTCATAAAAGAAATCTCAGGATAAATTACGATAATGGAATAGATACAGTTGATCTTCATTTGGGAATTGAAGGAGAGTCAGTCAGTCGAGCAAAGTTATCAATTAGTGAAACAGACCCCTATAGCTTTGGTTCAATTCCAGTTGGAAGTTCGGCTGAGAGAACTTTTACAGTAACTAATAATGGTTCTGGCAAGGCAACAAACTTAAGTGCTTTAGCTCTAAAGTCACCATTTTATTACAAAAAAAAAGGTGGACATCCTAGTCGAGTGGGAAGTTGTGGTGGTGCTTTGGCCGGCGGAGCGAGTTGTGAGTTTGTTGTTGTGTTTAAACCTATTGTTGCTAAATTTTCTACAGCTGCAATTAAACTAGTTTACAATTCAAGTTATTCAAAGTCTTGGGTTGTTACAAGAAATATAGCTGGAACTGCACAAAAAGTTGCTAATGTATCAATGAGTGAAGTTGATACCTTTAGTTTTGGAAATGTCGTAATTGGTGGTGTGGCAGAATATACATTTACTCTTACGAACAATGGGGGCAGTAATGCAACAGGTATTACCGAGGCAGGGTTAAGTCTACCATTTATGTTCAAGGGAGGGCATTACCCAGGAGCAGGAGGAGATTGCTCAACAGTTTTAAAAAAGGGGGGGGGAACCTGTAACATCGTTGTGGTGTTTTCGCCTTCAGCGCCTTTAGTTTTTACTGATGCAATATCCATAAATTACAATAACGGTGCTAGTGCGGTAAATATTGAGCGTTTAATTGATGGTACAGGACAAACTCCAGCGAGATTAGACATTGATAGCGCTCCAACTTATAGCTTTGGCACTATTGCTGTGGGCAGTGCTTCAAAGCATACATTTACCCTTATAAATAATGGAGGGGCAATTGCAACTCATATAGCAGCCTCTGCTATTGTTGCCCCATTTTCTTATCGCGGAGGGAGTTACCCTGGATTGGGTGGGACTTGTTCGTCTAGTTTGGCGCCAACTCACAGTTGTCGTATCGTGGTTCAGTATGCACCAATTATTGCTGAAGCTATGGGTGCGGAAACTATAGTAATTAATTATAACGATGGACTGATTACAAATTCAGCAGCGAGACCTATTGTAGGTAGCGCTGTTAACCCTGCATATTTAGCTATTAGTGAAACAGACCCCTATGATTTTTTAAGTGTGCCCATAGGAGGGGTTGCATCAGTAATTTTTACGGTTACAAATATAGGTTCATCACCAGCAACATCAATGGGTGGTGCTGTGGGAGGGGATTTTCAATTTAGTGGTGGAAGTTACCCAGGACAGGCTGGAAGTTGTAAAGTATATATTAACCCTTTGGAGAGTTGTACACTTGAGGTTTTATTTACGCCTACATCTATAGGGGCTATGGCAGGTACCCTTAATTTAAGTTATTTTGATGGAGCAAATCCACAACTGTCAAGCCGGTCTCTTACTGGAGTTGGGGTGACACCAGCAAGTTTAGCTATTAGTAATTTTTCTCTATATAACTTTGGTGCACAACAAGTAGGAACTTCAGCTGAACATACCTTTGTTATTACGAACACTGGTGGTTATCAGGCAATTAATATTGATGGCTATATAACAGCAAGACCATTTTTATTTAAAAATGGTGTTTTTCCGGGGGCAGGTGGAGACTGCGGAGGTGTTTTATCTGCTGGCGACAGTTGCAATTTCGTTGTGCTTTTTGAGCCAACAACGAACATATTATCATCAGAGAGGCTGGATATTAGTTATGATAATGGAGTTACCGTAGGTCAAGTCATTCAACTTGTACTCGTTGGTGAAGGCATTAACCCCTTGCCACCAGAGTCACCAGGAAGTTGGGCATGGAATTTTATAGGTATTGAAGATGGCAGTACCTCTAATGATAATACGCCACTTATTTCAACAACATTAACAAATGGTAATTATATTGGGAGTCAAATAACTTTTTATACAAACTCGATTTGTGTTCTACCTATAGCTGATCATTTGATTTCTAGTAATGAGATCACTCAGTTTTTTACATTTGAAACCGATGGCAGTGATGATGGGCGAATCTCATTTTATGCTAAGGTGACAGATAAATTCGGTAACCAAAGCTCCTGTGATTATCTTTTAAGTTATACCTTAGATACAATAAATCTTGAGCCCATAAATAAAAAAATAAAAAATAAATTGATAAAAAGTTGGTTTCAATTAGCAAGAACTTTTAATTAATAAAAAAGGATTTCATTATGAAAAGTAATATTTGTAAATTAACATTAAGTTTAATAGTTATCTTTTTCTTTAATAGCTTTTCCCTCGCAGATTTAGATACAGACATTCTGTTGCTTAAAAAAGAAAAGCTTTATAAAAAAATTAAACAAATACGAGATGAGCTAATGAATGAGGAGCATAATAATGAGCAAGTGTCTGGGAGCCATCGTAACTTAAATCAGGTTCTAGTGACATTAGTTGATGAGTATGATGATAAGCCTACCGAAAGCACAATTCTAACCATTAGTGATGGTCCAGTTTATGACTTTGGAAGATTAACTCCTATTGTTGATAAACAACATACCTTTTTATTGTTTGTGTCTGGTCGTGAACCAATTGCTAATATAGTTGTAAATTCATTGAGTGCACCTTTTCAATTTGCCTCTAGTCGACCTCACGGAGGAAAATTTCCAGGTGTCGGCGGAACATGTGACCCTAATTATATTGCTGCTGATTGCACATTTGTATTGAGCACCAGAGCTAGGCAAAGAGGTGAGTTTAATGACATAATAAGAATAACTTATACACAAAATGGACAAGTCAAAACGGCAGAACGCAAAATTCGTGCTATGTACTAACTTATTTATAATTAGTTTTGATTCATTTTATATTGATTCATTATATAATATGGTAGAACTAAAAAAAATAGATATGTTAAAGTCTACAGTTTGTCTAAGTACGTTAGATTACCTTTTATTTGGGTAAATGCTTAGCTTAAGAAAATTATTTCTGGACGCACTGAGCCCAGAATGACGAGTGGGTTACTTTTTTAAAAAAATAGTGCTTATAATATATTATGTTATCAGAAAGACGAGTCAAAATTGTTGCTACTATTGGGCCAGCTCTAGCCACTAGAGAAAAACTAAAACAGGCTATTGAGACTGGCGTTAATGTTGCGAGGCTTAATTTCTCTCATGGAACTCACGATGATCACTTGTTTGTTATAAACACAATCAGGGAGTTATCCAGTGAGCTTAAGGCCCCAGTCACTATATTACAGGATTTACAAGGACCTAAAATTAGAGTGGGTAAACTTAAAAATGGAGCCATTGAGCTGGTTGAAGGTGAGAGGGTTTCTATATCTTATAGCTATAGTTTGGGCGAGCAAAATAAAATATCGACAGACTTTAAGGATATAGCTAGTGTTTGTAGAAAAGGAGCTAAGATCCTAATGGACGATGGCCTGTTTGAGCTCTTAATTGAGGAGATCTCAGGCGATGAAGTATTTTGTAAAGTTATTTATGGTGGAACCTTAAAAGATAGAAAAGGAATAAATTTACCTGGCTTGGAATTGCCCATAGAGTGTTTAACTGAAAAAGATTTAATTGATTTAGAGTTTGGCCTTAGACATGATGTGGATTATATCGCCTTGAGCTTTGTGCGTACAGGTAATGATATTAAAGTTTTAAGAGATTTAATAGACAAAAAAAATCTCAATACAAAAATTATTGCTAAAATCGAAATGTTAGAGGCTGTTGACAATCTTGAAGATATTATTGAACTCAGCGATGCTGTAATGGTGGCTCGTGGTGATTTAGCCATTGAAATTGGTCATACACATTTACCAGCTATGCAAAAAAAAATAATTGCCTTATGTAATGAAATGGACCGGCCAGTGATTACAGCGACGCAAATGTTAGATAGCATGGTCAGTAACCCAAGGCCAACACGGGCTGAGGTGACTGATGTGGCTAATGCGGTCCTAGATGGTTCTGATGCTTTAATGCTATCAGCTGAGTCTGCTACCGGTGAGCACCCATTCAAGTGCATAGCAACAATGCATGAAATAATTAAAGAAGTTGAAGCTGGCGATGGATTTTTTTATTATGATATTTCATTAGATGAGGATTTAGTTGAAGGTCCACAGGCTGTGGCTGCCAGTGCTTGTTTAACGGCCATGAAAATAGAGGCCAGTGCCATTGTATGTTTGAGTACAACTGGAAAGACTGCCACTTTAGTTTCTGGTTTTCGACCCAAGGCCCGTATTATTGCGATGACCAAAATTCAAGGCACTTTAAATACAATGGAATTACCTTGGGGAATTCAAACCTTTGCTATTGATAATTATAAGTCTACAGATGAAGCTATTGAGTATGTAGAGGAAACTTTAGTGAAGTACGGCTTAGTTAGTGCCGGTGATAAAATTGTTTTAACTTTAGGAGTACCAGTTTTATCTGGCACAAAGACAAACTCAATTATTGTTCATAAAATTACAAGTGAAACCAAACCACTTGCTAATAGCGAACTACCATTAAGGTGCAAAGAGGTCACTTAATCTCAAGAATAAATTGTTATAGTCTTGATGGTTATTTTACTCATATTAACCTCAGAAGTACTTATCAAAGGTACTTACCTAACACATATATTCAGGAGAGCTAAAGCTGAGAGTACTCAGCTAAAACTCATTTCTTTACACTCAGGATGGATGACACATTCGCCTTCGGTTGCTTTTTGAACGTCCTCAGGGTTTAGGCCAGGAGCGACTTCAATAATTTCGAAACGATTGTTTGTAATATTTAACACGCCCATATCTGTAACCACTTTGTTAATGCAGTTTATTCCAGTGAGTGGAAGGTTGCATTTAGCCAGTAGTTTGGAGTCACCTTTTTTGTTAGTATGCTTCATGGCAGCAATAACTTTTTGAGCTCCAGCCACTAAGTCCAT
>CALJPJ010000267.1 GCA_937980625.1 uncultured Bdellovibrionales bacterium | reverse complement strand
ATGAAGATTTTGGTAATGATAGCTCAGATGAGAGTTTTGAAGATGATGATTTTTCGGGTGATTCATTTGCTGACGAGAATTCTACTGACTCCTTTGATGAAGGTGAGTTTGACAGCGATGGTGATGACTTTGGCGATGACTCTGCTGGAGATGAAGAGTTTGATGACGATTTTTAGATAATCCGCTTTTTGGTTAAGTTAATAGTTGTAAGCCATTTTTTTCAATAGTTCGGTCATTTCTTTATTTGCAAAATGTCTGATTATGATTCACATAAATAATTATATATCAATTTTTAATTGGCTTGGTTCTATATTTAATTTAGATGAACTTTTAGACTTGAAAACTGAATCTCTAAAATTAATAAAAAATAAAGCTAAACTTAAAAAAGAGTTTGATGAAAGAGAGTTTGAAAATCTGTATAAGTCAGTGGATAAGTGCCTACAACAAGGTTATAAACTTATTTGTCCTACTGATAGTAGTTATCCATTAGTTTTAAAGAAAGTTTTTAATTATCCAGTTCCAATTATGTATAAAGGAACTTTTTGTTTAGACAAGTTTAAAGTATCAATAGTTGGAAGTCGAAAGCCTCAAGCTACATCTGTGACATGGGTAAAGCATGAACTACAAATAGCATTGAATGATTTAAAAAAAGAAAATATTAACTTAGCCACAACAAGTGGCGGTGCCTATGGGATTGATCAGTGGGCACATAAAGCCTCAATTTTGGCTGCGGTACCGACTTATTGTTTTATACCAACAGGGGTGAATCATTGTTATCCTCGCAATTTAAAGCCAATTTTGAGTAATATTACAGATTGTAATGGTTGCATAGTCAGTTTATTTCCTCCTAATCATGGTGTTTATAAGTCTAACTTTCACTTTAGAAATAAGGTGATGGTATTATTATCTGATATGATTCTCATCGGTGAAGCTAGGCGGAGAAGTGGTACTATAATGACAGCTAATATAGCATTGAGTTGTGGGCGGCCAGTCTTTGTATTACCACAAGCTCCAATTGCGAATTGTTTTGGTAGTTTAGATTTAATTGAAAATGGTGCTCCCATTATAAAGTCTGGAAGCGATGTTAAATTTCAAGTTAAAAGTTTATTATAGAGCCTTTTTTTTTAGGACTTATTTTTCTTAAATTTTTGAAGACTTATTAAATAGGTAAAGTCCTGTTATGAAATAAATCATATTCGCACTCCATAGAGAAATCATGACGGGGAGTTTATTATTTTTTGCTAAATTTTCAGAACTAACAAATAGTAACCAATATACAATAATAAGTACTGCACAAGCTACAAAGCCATTAGACTTTGATTGTCTTTTTTGAATTATCGTAGCAATGCCAAAGCCAATAAATGAAAATATTAAGCTGGCTAAACTGAGTGCCCACCTCTTGTTCAGTTCAATTTCAGCCTTTAAGTGTATGCGAGAATTTTTCTCAGAGTCTATCATGGTTTTTTTTATTTCCGGTAAAGACATAAGTATTGGTTTTTTCTTAATTGATCCAAACTTTTTGGGGTCATATAAATTTATGATGTTTTCGTTAAATGACACTTTTGTGTGAGAGCTTTCACTAGTTTTGTGAATATGACCGTCAGTGAGTTTAATAAAACCAAATGCGCCTGTTGTGTCTTTTTGAGTTTTAAAGAAACCTTTTTGAGCGACTATAGCAATAGGGTTAATATCTTTAGCATCATTGTATATAAATAAGCGATCAATTTCACTTTTATCACGACTAATCTTGTCAGCATAAACAACAACATCTTTAAATTTTGTTGTAAAAACTCCTTCTTTAATATTTAATTTCACACGGCTTTGAGCGAGTTCACTAAATAATTGCGCCATTTTTTTTTGCCCCCAAGGAGCAATATAAAATGAAAGTTGAGAAGAAATAAAACTACAACCGAGAGATATGACCAACGCGGGCAAAAATAAAGTTTTGGTGCTCAGACCTAATGATTTAAGGGCAATTAACTCAGACTCCATGTTTAGTCTTGAGTAAGTCATTAATAAAGCAAAAAGTAAGCTCATTGGAATAATGATAGGTAAAAAACTCAAAGAGATATAAGAAATAATTTTAATGACACTAGGAATATCCGCCCCAAAATTAATGATATCTTCTGACAATGAAAAGGATTGAATCATGACTATTAAAAATAAAAAAATAACCATACCAAAAAATAAATTGGTCAATAAGTCAGTTAAAATATAAAAGAAAGCTTTTTTAGAAAAAAACATAGTTTTAGCTTACATTGGACTTCAAGTTTTGACAATTTATCATCGAGTTCGTTTTTGAATAAATACAAGACTTTAGTTTCCATGATATGGCCTTGAGTCGAGGATTGTCGCGGTATGCACAATAGTATTGTCTGTAGACATTAAACTAAGAACTTTGTAAAATTACAAAATAAATATTTATTCTGAAGGAGTCCAATGTTTAATGTTCTACTATACTATGACTCATTTAATACATTAGTTGATATAGTTACTAATATGAAAAAAATTGGAATAGATGTGGCAAGCCATCAATCGCCAAACCAAGTTATTACTCAGGTCATTGAATTTAATGCTGACTTTGTAATCATGCAAGCCGGTAAAGACCCCTTATCAGTATATGAAATATCGTCAAAGTTAGTTCACCTAGCAAAATCACCAACTGTTTTATTAATTAAAAGTAAAGATCAAAAGTTAGATCCAAATGATTTAGTGACACACAATATAGCTAAGGTCTTTTCTGAGCCTCTGGATTTACATGCACTATTAGCATATTTATTAGAGGTTAAGGGCTTTAACCCAGTGGAGTATTTTAATAAATATTTACAAATAGAATATGTCCCTAAAAAGGCAATTACTCCACGTAAAGGGAAGATTGATGATAAATTTAAAAATAGAGATTATTCAAAAAAATACTTAGATGTAGTTGATGAAGTAGATGATAGTGATATCTCAGTCACATTTGACTTAGAAAAAGTAAAAAATATAACCAAAAAAATTAATGAGAAAGAGCATAATTTACTTGAAGAGACTGATAAAGATAAATTCATGAAAGCACTATTGACTGAAAATTGAATTATAAAATGGTAAAAACTTATTAAAAAACAATAGTTTGGCGTTTTTTTACACTTTGACCTTTACAGCTTGTGTTGAGCTAATAAAATATTTCTTAGCACCATGAGTAATATATGCTATGTTTTTTTTGATAAAAATTAATATGGTGTAGCTCGGTAATAAGAGTGGACGGCGTAAAACAATAAAATATAATTATATCGCCCAGAGTTAAAAAGTTTTTCATTGTTTGGGCAAAGGAGAGTAAAATGGCTACACAAGCTGTGAATGATGGAAATTTTGATTCTGAAGTTCTAAAGTCAGATCAGGTGGTATTAGTGGATTTTTGGGCAGAGTGGTGTGGTCCTTGTCGCGCACTTGGCCCAAAATTAGAAGAGCTTTCAAATGAAATGACTTCAGTCAAAATTGTAAAGGTGAATGTTGATGAAAGCCCAGAAGCACCGGCAAAATATGGTGTGCGCGGTATTCCAACAATGATATTATTTAAAAACGGTGAACAAGTTGACCAAGTTGTTGGCAATCAACCTATCGAAAATATTAAAGCTATAATTGAAAAACATTCTTAGCACCTAGAATTACATAAATCTCATTTTAAAGGCCTCACTTATGAGGCCTTTTTATTTTTTAATATCTTTTTTTCATATTAACTATCTAAGGTTTAATATTTGAATATTAAAACTTCATATTTAGTTTTAACCTAATATTAAAATAAAAATCGATGATAGGAAACTGAAGATATAATTCCTAGCCCTAGCATAATTGTCATCATACTAGACCCACCATAAGATAAAAGAGGTAGCGGCATTCCTACGACAGGCATTACACCAATAACCATTCCAATATTTATAAACGTATGGAAGAAAACAAAGGAAAAGATACCAATGACTAACAAGGCTCCAAACTTGTCTCTGGCATCATAACTAATTCTTAAGCAAGTAAAAAATAAAATAGCGAAAAGTCCTAGTGTAAATAAACTACCAATAAAACCATGCTCTTCACTGAGAACACTATATATGAAATCAGAATGTCGCTCAGGGATAAACTCCAGTTGCGATTGGGTTCCTTTGCGAAAGCCCTTACCAAGTAATCGTCCGCTACCGACAGCAATCTTGGATTGAATGCTGTTGTAATCTTTACCCCTGGGGTCGGTGCCTGGGTTTATAAAAGTCATCACCCTATCTTTTTGATAGCTCTTGAGCCCAAAGTTCCAAATAAGTGGAGTTGCTAATATTCCTGTGACTAAAATAAATATGAGTATGCTCCACTTCACTCTTATAAAAAGAATCATGGTTGCGGCAATAGCAATAATTAGTAAGGAGGTTCCGAGGTCAGGCTGTTTAACAGTTAAAATAAAAGGGATCAATGTAATCACCGCAGGGAGAAACAAGTCCTTTACACCTAAACCATTAGGAAATGATTTATCACAAAATATTTTAGCTAATAATATTGCTACTGCTATTTTGGCTGTTTCTGAGGGCTGCCACATAAAAAAACCTAAATTGAGCCAGCGTTGAGCTCCTAAAATTGTAACTCCAAAAAGTTTAACTGCAATGAGGGCTGCGATATTAAAAAAGTAAAAAGGGTAAGCAAAGCGCTTAAAAAAATCATAGTCGATGAAGGTCGCCCCCATGAAAATACCCCAGCCTAAACTCACCCAAATTAATTGTTTCCAGAAAAGCTGAGTATTAGTACTGAGATTAAGGCTATGTGTGGCGCTATATAAGTTTATAAGGCCAATAAAAACTAAAGCGAAAATAATCAATGCGAACTTAAAGTTAAATCTTGAGAAGCTTTTAGCAGTAGATAATTG
>CALJPJ010000266.1 GCA_937980625.1 uncultured Bdellovibrionales bacterium | reverse complement strand
AATTACCGGCAGTATAAGCAGCACCATCTACCCCTGTATCGTAACTATCACAAAGATCATTGGCCGTATCCATAATAACATACTGACCTTGAGTTGAAGACGAGTTTGAGTTTAATGACACCGTATGATTTGCCATACCAGTAGCCACATCAACAACAACGTTATTATGTTGTGAGTTTTGCGTAGAATTTAATAGTATTGAAATTACCGAGTCAGGAAGACGTCCATGGGTGCTATAAGTTGGTAGATTAGTCATCTCGGGTATATTCTGGTAATTCGCTTCGGGGGCGTTAACTACTAATGTTCGTCCACCATTTTCCATATCACAGTAAACTTTAAAAGGTGCCATCCCCACACCGTTACCATCTGGGTCAATAGTATAAGTATCACTCTTACATGCGCCTTGCTCGTAATAAGCTCGACATGACGTTGGAAACTGGCTCATGCCTGCAATTCCATTGACATCAATTGAATCTCTTAGCGTAAAACTTGACTTAGCACAGTTTTGAAAGTTAAAGGCTACAAATGCCGTTGATACCATTATTGTTATAAACGCGATATATTTACTCATTTAGAGTTCCCCTAGTTTTCCCGTATTAAAATATCCACCAGCTTTCTCAAAGAAAGACTACACTGACTCATTATAAATCGGCATATGTCTCAAAAACTTTAAAGACACTTGGTTCATATTGAGTGTATGGAGTTAATTAAAACTAGAAAAGTCTAGTTGTTTGATGAGCTTAGCTAGACTAGACTTTTTTTTGCTTATCAATATGAGACGAACATAGAAGCATGTTAATTTTAGCTAAATATGTTTAATTTATTTTACTCGACAAAAGACTGAACTCTATTTTTGCGGGGTCAGATCAAACGATTTTCATAATGAAATTTTATAAATAATTTTAATAATTTAATTAATTAAGCCTAATCTATGAGTTGAAATTTAAGGTCATAAAATTATAGGTTAGTAATTAATTTTAAATATTAATAATTACACTCCCGACTTAGGTTCAATTTTAAAAGTTAATTATTTAATTCTGTGCGAATGTCTAGGCTATGATGCCCTAAAAATTACAAATAAAGCTAAAACCTTATTTACTTATTTCTCTTCAGATTACACTTACGGCAGCATCGCGTCTTCGCACAGCATCACCTCTCAGGTGACGCAGATGCGGATACGCGAAGCGCGACGCGACAATCTGAAAAGAAATAAGTAAATAAGGTTTTAGCTTTATTTGTAATATTTAACTTCTTAACAAGAGACTCTTGAGAAGTAAATTTAAGTGACCATTAATACAACCACTTAAGTTCTATGCAAATAAAAAGTTTATTGAAAATTAAAACCAAATTTATCAGAATTGAATAAAACTTGTGGCATACAAAAAACAGTTAAATCAGAATCAACGATAAAATCTTTTTTTAGATAAAAATCTTGAACTTCCATTTCATTTACTAAACAACGCTTTAAAACATCAGCTTCATGGTCGATATATTTTTGACAAAAGTTTTCAACATAATCAGCTTGAACATTACATATGTCTTGTGCCGACCAATCCGATGCAAGTGCAGTGCTGACACTAAAAATTAAATATAATAATAAAAATTTCATATTTTCTCCTCACGCCAGAGTTCAAAAGGCGATATTTCCTTGTTAAAGTAAATTTAATTATGTAGTAATGTGATTTTAGTCAATTGAAGTTTAAAAGGTGTGTAAAATGGTTAGTGATATTTTTAACTCTGAGGATTGGAGCGAAGTTAACGAGTTTAACTTCACAGATATAACTTATCACAAAGCTAAAAACCAAGGTACTGTGCGGGTGGCTTTTAACCGACCTGAAGTTCGCAATGCCTTTCGGCCACAAACAGTGGATGAACTCTACACGGCTTTAGAGCATGCCAGACAGTCTCGAGACGTGGGCACTGTTATACTTACTGGTAATGGCCCTTCTCCCAAAGATAATGGTTGGTCTTTTTGCTCTGGAGGTGACCAACGCATTCGTGGTCGCAGTGGCTACCAATATGGAAATCAAGTTTCTCATGGTCGCCTTCACATACTCGAAGTACAAAGGCTTATTCGATTTATGCCCAAGGTTGTAGTTTGTGTAGTTCCTGGCTGGGCCGTTGGTGGCGGTCACTCATTACATGTTGTTTGTGATTTAACCTTAGCCAGTAAAGAGCATGCTATTTTTAAACAAACTGATGCTGATGTCGCCAGCTTTGATGGCGGCTATGGCTCGGCTTATTTAGCTAAAATGGTTGGGCAAAAAAGAGCTCGAGAAATATTTTTTTTAGGACGAAACTACAGTGCCGATGAAGCTTTTCAAATGGGAATGGTCAATGCATCTATTCCGCACGAGCAACTTGAAATAGAGGCTTTAAAGTGGTGCAAAGAAATCAATAGTAAAAGCCCCACAGCCATTCGAATGCTAAAATTTGCCTTTAACTTAACTGATGACGGAATGGTGGGGCAGCAAGTTTTTGCTGGTGAGGCCACACGACTGGCCTACGACACCGATGAAGCCACTGAAGGCAAAGACGCCTTCTTAGAAAAAAGACCACAAGATTTTACAAAATTTCCGTGGCACTTTTAATTTTTTAATAAATTATTAACCCGACCGAAATTATGTAATTCCTCTGAACTCTAAGTTTGTTTAAATCATAATGTGCTCAAACAGCTCCCTACGGGAGAACTCCGCGCATTATGACTTAAACAAACTTAGAGTTCAGAGGAATTACATAATAAAGTGGGTATTAATATGCCCTAAGGCATATATACCTTATAGTTCCATATTATTTTCTTTGATCCATTTATCGTCTACATGCTTGGTTAAGTAGTTACGAATACTATCAGGTAAAACAACTACACAGTTTTGCCCAGCCTCTAAAGATTTAGCTTCTTGTAAAGCCGCTTGCATGGCTGAACCACAAGAACCTCCGCACAGTAATCCCTCTTCAGCAACTAATCGACGAGCTAAATGAAAAGACTCTTTATCTGTGGTTTTAACCCAACGATCAACTAAATCACGATTCAGCACATCAGGTATAAAGTCATAGCCAATACCCTCAACTAAATATGACTTAATTGGTGAAGGACCAGCAAGTAACGACCCTTCGGGGTCAGCACCTACAATGACGGTGTTAGGACTCACTTCTTTCATCTTTTTGGAAACTCCAGAAATAGTGCCACCTGTACCTGCTCCCATAACAATCATATCCACTTTATTGTCTAAATCTCTTAAAATTTCAACAGCAGTTCCCTCATAGTGGGCACCAGGGTTTGAAGGGTTTGAGTATTGATCTAAAATATGAGCATTTGGTAATTCCTGCTCCATTTTTTTGGCCACACTTATATGACTATCAGGATCGTCAAAGGCCGCTTCTGTGGGGGTTCTAACAACTTCTGCCCCCAACGCATTGAGAACGACCTGTTTTTCATGGCTCATCTTTTCTGGCATGGTTATAATGACTTTGTAACCTAATACAGCTCCAGCTAAGGCTATGCCAATTCCAGCATTACCACTTGAAGGCTCAATTAATGTATCACCTGGTTTTATGCGACCAGCAGCTTGAGCATCAACTACCATTTTATAACCTATTCGATCTTTTACAGAGCCACCAGGGTTCATAAACTCACACTTGGCGTACAAATTACATTTTAAATCTGAGCCAACTCTGTTCAGTTTTACTAGTGGTGTATTACCAATGGTGTGTAGGATATTTTCATTAACATTCATCTGAGACCTCATCTATATAATCAAATTTAGAAAACACTCTATCAGACTTTTATAAAAATCTGAAAAATATCTTAATAAAAAAATATAATGTGAGCCAAAATAATCTCTGAATACAACCAAATTAGCAGTTTGAATTATGAAAAACTTTGAACTCATACTCTCAAATCAAATTTAATTGGCATAGAAGCTATTACTCATTAACATTTTTACTTTATAAATATCAATATTCATTAGTAAATCTAATGAATATTGATTATCAAGACTAATTTTGAGAAATGACAATTTTATGGCAAAACCCTCCTTAGCAATTGATGAACCGATTAAAAGGATAAAAATGAAAGCTTTATTTATAACATTCGCAATTTTACTTTCAGGATTTAACGTTAACGCCGGAACTTCGCAAATCCTAAGTCAACAAATCAACCCAGAGCACTTAGACCCAGCTGATTTCAGAGGTGGTACTATTAAGTTTGCCAATGAACAAATTAAATTAAGTCTATTTGTGACCAGCGAAGATCAAGACATTGAAGAGCTAAGCTTTGTTGCTAATGTAGTTAGCAGCACAGTTAACGAGTGTAACGATAAAATATACAGAGCATTAACTGATAAAAATAATGTAATAATTCTTACTGATAGATCAGAGCAAACTTGTGACGAAGTTGTTTTATTTCCAGTAATTGCTAGCTACACAACAGTAGACAGTGACACTCAACCAACCTCAGTATTTAAAGGTTCAAACTTTGTTAGCTTTAATAATCCAACTGGCCAAATTAAGCTCGGTACGACAATTAGTTTTAACTTAGGTTCCCCCAACCTAGTGAACACGAATTATAAAAATGCTACACAAAATAGAACTGATTTAGATTAATAAAAAAGTAAAATTATTTATAAATATTTTACTTCCCCACAAACTCAAAAACCTCAATACCCCCGTATTGAGGTTTTTTCTTTTTATTAACAAATAAGTTTTTCTTTGCTAACTGAGGTCCATATTTTAATATTACTTTGTTGAATCATTGATTTAAAAAATTATCCAAGCTTTAATATTATTAATCAAATAAATTAGTCTAAAGATAAACCTCAGGCGGAGCTATTTTGATAAATTTTGACTTTCACAAAAGAACAGTATTTTATAAAGTTGTATCTAATATTTTTTTATTAATATTTTTTTTATTTTCCATTGCATGTTCAAATTTAATGGAACAAAAATCTAACAATACAAGACAACCAAGCCAATCTGAAACCACTGTACCCAATAGTTGTCAAATATCTAGTGCACTCTATAAAGGTCTTGGCAATAAAACTTTCAAACAAAAAATTAATGAATTCGATACTTATTTAAAAAATGATATTTCAAAATATGCATCAGCCTTAGATGTCAATCAACCAATTATTGGTCAATCACAAATTTTATTTAAGCATTATGAGTATCTCACTCAAAATGCCTTTGCCCTTGATGGGCTTAATAAGCTTGATTCGTTTCCAAAAGAAAACTGGTTATCTGCATACGCTTTCCACGCAGCAAAAAAAGAAGTGGATTATTGGAACGACCAAAGTAAATTATTTAACTTAAAAAATGACCCTAGTTTACTTGCAGAAATAGAAAGCCTTTTACCTGAAGTACAGAACCTTCAATGGCCTGTGTATAAAAATAAAAGTGGAAAACAAGTCACCTCTAGCCGCCCTTATTTCGGTAGTGACTGTAAAAACTGTATGCAAGTCGTCGATACTGACTTTATTGGAGATAAGAGTCACCCGCAATTTAACATATGGCTTAATGAAGCTATGAAAATGAATCTTTTAGCGAGCCCATTGTTTCTTTGGATAATTAAACAACCAAATACTTCTATTGAGGCCTCAAAGCTTTTCCAAAAAGGTATGGAGATTTATAATGATCCCTGGGTTGTTCTTGGAGTCATTACCTGGATAAATTTGGTGGATTCTCACGCTGGTGATCGAAGCCGAGCAGCAGTTGTCTCTGCAAAAATGAAACCTCTAATGCTAGGTGAAGACCAAGCTGGGTTTAATTATCATTTTTGGGGTTTCACTTTGAAAGCACTTTGGGGCAAAGTTTCTAAATCTCGCTATTACTTATTTGCTTACCTTCACGAAGCAATTATTCAAAGAGACAAATTGGATTGGCTCATTGATAAAAAAGCTTTGGTATTTGGAACAAAAATCCGTCAAGAGATTCTAAATCCAGATTTATGTGCCAAGCCTGAGAGCTCTAACTGAGTTTTACTATTTTTTTGAGATTAGACTGATTAAACACCCCCAAGTGTAGACTCCAAAAAATTAGAAACAAGACTGTAAATTTAAAAAAGAATAGCTAAATCTTTCCAAGCTTAATTACTGATACGAAAGAAGACTTACAATGTTACTACCAAGCTC
>CALJPJ010000265.1 GCA_937980625.1 uncultured Bdellovibrionales bacterium | reverse complement strand
AAAATCGATTTAAATACTCTTCATCACTCTCTTCGAGGCTGCCTTTTATCATTTTTAATTCTGCAGTTTTTTCTTTAACTTTTAAATAGTGAGAAAAATTAATTATTTTATTTTTGTCTCTGTAGTCACGGATGTATAAATATATGAGTTTACAATTTATAAAAGTAATATGAGAAATTTTAATGACTATATGATTTAGTTTATACTTAATTACTTCACGGTAACTTATAAAATCACTCAATTCTGTTTTTCGAATATCTGTTGAATATTTAAAGCCCAAATCATTTAAATATGAGACTTTACTTTTAATTATATTTTTTATGTTTTCATCAATTTTGTAGTTGACCACTCTTTTCATAACTTACCTCGCAAAAACAATTAATTTTTCCATTGTATAAAATGCACTCATTTTTAAGTCTAGGGGGTTGCCCACGTCTATAACTGTATAACCTTCATTTTTTAACTTTTGTGCCCATTGCTTATTAGCCTTATACATTGCTGACTTTAATATTTCATTATGTGGCAAGTAAGTTCCAGGTGTTATGTTGTTGTTTCGATTATATTGTATAGCTTGTTTTTCAAATTTTTCATTGAGATCACGGCTAGATTTAAAAGTTGAAACATTCAGGCCTTCTTTTTTTAAATGCTCAGCAACCTCATCGACATTGCCTTTCATTTTACGTCCAATGATTGCAATTTTATTGGGGTCACTCCCTTCAAGAATTCTTTTAGGTTGAAGCTCAGTAGGGAGTGTTTTTAATCCATAATAAAGCTTGGCAAAAGAGTTTATGCCCACTTTAGTCTTTACATCTATTTTTTTAGCTTTTTCAATTATGGGCTCAATAAATTTTTCACTGGCTTTGGTTAAGTCTTTCGCTTTTTTTGCAGTTTTAACACCTTTTATGACTTTTAAGGGGGCTGCAAACATAAGAGCTGCTTCAAAGGCTACTTTACCTAAAACTTCACCCTTTTCTGAGGCTGTCCCATTTTTTAGTTTGTCCCAGTTATTAGCTAAAGAGTTTCCGATTTGCTCAAAAATTTTATTGCGATTTTCATACAAGCCTACAATTGCTGAGAATGTTTTTTCATAGTTGTAAACAGCATCAGCAATATCGCTTGGGGCGCTTAAAATGTCGTCAATTAACTTTTTAGCTTCATCTTTTATTTGCCCAGACATGGCTGAGGCTAGTTTGCTTGTAAAATCAATATTAGATTTTATTTTTTTAGCTGACTCGTTTAGTTGTTTTTGAGTAATTTTTTTATTATTAACAACGGCATTATCTAAAGCATAGATGGCTAAATCAGTAACACGGTTACCAGCTTTAATACCTTCGCATAACCTTTTATTTTTACCCATTTTGCAGTAAGTGTTTACCGTTGATTTATTGGCTATGTGCTCGTTATATATATTTCTGATGCTTCTGCCAGATTGACTCCTCGAGTCTGTTTGCAGTAAAAAATTTGGTTGTTTAACATTGGGAGCAATTATTTTGCCTTCAGCATCTATAATACCCTTTAATCTCAATTCACTTTCAAGAAAGTCATAGTCAAGCATAAGGCCTTCGGCCTCGTCTTGTGACCCTGCTTCATACACTTGCTTTAAATACTCTGTTAATCTGCTGTTGTGAAATTTTACTAATGAATTTATATTTTTAAAGGGAGCTTCTGGAACTGTTAAATACTCCACCTCTGCATTATAAAAATCTTTTTCTTCATCATCAGGGTAGGGGTTAAGCTCTCTGATTTCTTTTGTGGAAAAAACAAGCTGATTATGAGCTTTAGCAACTCCATGGTTTACTAAGCGGCCCACTAAATGATAAACTTGTTCATCATTGAGAGTGTTAATAAATGCTTTGTGTAGCTCTCTATTGTTTTTAAATTGTTTTTTGTTTGCTATTAGCTTTTCTTTGTTATTAGCAATTATATTATCACTTTGATCTGGAGGTGTAGTAGGTGTGTATGGAGTTGTATTGCCACTGCCAGGGTAAGTAAGCACTGAGTCGCCAAAGCCACTGACATGGCAACCTCCCTCGCTATATATTTTACTACTCTTGTCGCATATGTCGTGTGAGTCGATTATCCTATTACCATGTGGCCTGGAGCCATGTCCGTAACTACTTACATTATTTGGGATTCCAGTTTGGTTTTTGTAGTCCTTATTAGACTCTTGCCGTGGTAGGGCATCAAAGGGTATGTCACTTTCTGCAGGCATATCTTCTATAGTTAGGATATCAGATAAATCAGCTATTGGACCATCTCTAAAAACAGGCCTTTCTCTTTTGCCTTTAAATGAGCACGTCTTTCCTTTAGGGCAAACTATTGGTTCTCTTGTATCAGAGTCGATTAATATAATTTCAACATCTTTTCTTTCGAGATCTATTTTTACATTTGCCACAAGTATAATTGGTGTAAATAAAGTACTCATTGCAAAATAAATACTAAATAACTCGGTTAAAATCTTTTTGTTCTTATAGTTTAACATCAGAGTTGCTCCTTTAAGTAAGCTTCAACAATTTTGTCTTCTTTTTTTAAAGCTATTGGAAAACTTTTTAAGTTAATTGTACTGTCTTGTAATTTTTTTAGTTGTTTTTTTTGCGATAAACTAAACGCAAAGGATATGTCAGACAAATTTTTAAATTTAGCGGGCAAGCCAAGGTGTGAAAAATATAAATCAAAATAAGATTTGTACAAACTTTCAAGGCTTAATTTGTCTTCTAAAGGTTTTTCAAAATTAAAAATTAATATTTTCAAGTAATCTTTGTTTTTAAAGTTTTCATTGTTAGATAGTGTTTTGTAAATTAAATAATTATTTTCTATATTTTTAATTCCAAAATTTTTAAATAAATCAATATATTGACCACAGATAACACCACCTTCTGTGTTTTTAGAGTTTAATTTATTTTTATTAGAACGACTTAATTTTTTGCCATTGAGCTTGTAGGTTTCATGTAACTGAAATAGTTTTTCTTTTTTTGACCAGCATTTAAAATATGAAGACCAATCATTTTTTATGTCGGGATTACTTTTTAAATCGTTATCTTGCCTTTTAGATATTTCAACTTCTAAAGTTAAAGATTTTTTTTCTAATGTAGCATTAACTGAATGCTGCTCAAACTCTATTTGTTGACTAAAACAATTGCTATTGGGCAAGGGAAGGTTTGTATCGTATAGTTGACCGATATTACCTTCTGGTAAATATTTTAAAGTATTATTTATAATTACTTCGTTGGGGCAAACTACATAATTTAGCTTGCTTAGCTCAATTTTTTCTGCTTGTGCGATCAGTATAAATAGCGTTAAGCTTATTGCTGTGACAGTTTTTATTACCATAACTCATTAACCTTTTTTGAAATGCTTGCCCTAATATTTAACCAGTGTTGGTTTTTATTTTTAATGTTTAATTGATTCAAATTTTTTAAAAATTTTATATCGCCAGTAAATACAACATTGTTAATCTCATTAAAAGCACTTAATTTTTCACGAAAGTCTTTTGCGAGTTTAAATTTATTAAGCGGTTTGCTTAGGTTTTTGACTAAAAAAGATTTAACATCTTCTTTAAAATTTTCTTTTTTGTTAAATACTTCATCAACCATAATTGAAAATTCCATTTTAAGGTTTTCATAGTACTTAGCTCTAATTATTTCAATTGAGTTTTTTTTCATTTCAATTTTTGTGCTGATCATTTCTAGTTCTGTTTCTATAAGGTTTAAGTCCCAATTTGTGTCTTTAATAAAAATGAGTATTTCAGAAACTTGTGATCCGTTAGATATATTTTTAATCATTAACTCTTTATTTTTTAGGCAAACTTTTTGTATGTGGTCTTTAATCTGACCTTGTAATTGATTAATTTTTTGT
>CALJPJ010000264.1 GCA_937980625.1 uncultured Bdellovibrionales bacterium | reverse complement strand
AAAGCCGAGGCCGGAGCCATTTTCTTAAATAAAGTCATACCCCAGATGCCAATCATGGATGAAGCTAAACCAATAACCGACAAAGTAATTGGTAAGGCAACTAACATCGACGTATTCACTCCATCACCAAAAATAGCCATCATTGTTTCAGGACTCATGGTTGCTGCAATTGTAATTGCTGCAACCATTGCACCAACATAAGACTCAAAAATATCGGCACCCATACCTGCCACATCACCTACATTATCACCAACGTTATCAGCAATAACACCTGGGTTTCTTGGGTCATCCTCTGGGATACCAGCTTCCAACTTACCAACTAAATCAGAACCTACATCTGCTGCTTTAGTAAATATTCCACCGCCAATTCTAGCAAATAAAGCAATTGAGGACGCCCCCATTGAAAAACCTGAAATAATTAAAGCGAGCTGAAGACTATCAGCACCATAAACATAGTACAAAACACCAAGACCAAAAAGGCCAAGACTGGCTACTGACAATCCCATCACAGAACCAGAGCTAAAAGCGACCTGTAAAGCTGCACCTATGCCACTATCTTTTGCTGCAGCAGTAGTTCTTACGTTTCCTTTCGTCGCTGACTTCATTCCAATAAAGCCGGCAAAACCAGAACAAATAGCACCAAATACGAATGCCATTGCTGTTTCCTTACCAAAGCCACCAAAAAATAAAGCCACTGCAACCAAAGCTACGAAAATAGATAGCTTTGAATACTCAGCCTTCAAAAAGGTCATTGCCCCCAGATGAATTTCATCACCAATTTCTTTCATTTTATCTGTACCTGACGACTTTTTTACTAACCCTGCATATGTAAGTAAGGCCAAGATCAAACCTACAACACCTGCAATTGGGGCTAATGCAACCATATTTTGCATCTATAATGCTCCTTGTTTATATAATTTTAATATTAATTTCTGTAGAAGGTATTGACGTTTTATCTAGTTCTTTTAGTGCCTTCAATCCACAATTTATACTGCGATTAAAGGCTATGGCTAAAATTAATACTCACAACCCAGCATATTACCTTAGCTTTTTAGCGTAAATAAAAGGCTGAACTAGCTCTTAAAATAACTAGATAAAACGACAATACTCCCTAATAAAATTCAACCTAGATAGTTTTAGAAATATAATCAACAATTATTATTGCCTACCCCACATTTAAGTGCCTAAAAAACCACGTGATTAGCCGCATTATAAGCTTGCCTAGGCAAGCCGTATACCATAGTTTATGCTGCCCCAAAGATTTGGTTCAATTTACACTTAAAATAGGAAATTTCTATGCCTTATGAAGCTTATAAAGTAATACATCTCACCGGAGTTTTTTTATTAATGCTATCTTTTGGTGGCATTTATATTAACTCTAAAAATGAAACCAAAATTAAGTGGCTCCTAGCATTTAATGGTATAGGTTTAGTTGTCTCACTGATTGGTGGCTTCGGCTTAATGGCTCGTCTTAATATGATGAGTGGTTGGCCAAAATGGATTTTCTTTAAATTAGCTATTTGGGTTTTATTTGCAATTTTACCATCAATTGCCATGCGCAAAAAAATAAACCCTAAAACCATGACCCTAATTACATTGGCACTAGGCGCATTTGCAGTTTATTTAGTTAATTATAAACCCTTTGTTTAATGTATAGGCTCATATAATTTGAACAATATAGGTCCTTCAGAACATTTATTAGCTAAAAAAGAAAACTTAATATTTAGCTTTATTCAGTTTTTTATAGCTATTGTTTCCTTATTTTTTTTATTCAAATACATTATATCAGGAAATGTTAACTACGAGTTAGAGGCTTACCCGTTTGTAACTAAAAAAACACTTCTACTTTGCTATTTTATTTTAATCTTTCTATTTTCTGGTCTTGCCAGTTTAAGTGGATCACAACTGTTACAATCTTACAGGAACAAGGTAAAAATAAAGCAATTAGATCTTCTTTGGTGCCTATTTATATTTGTATTTCTATTTTCATTTGCCAACTATTTATCAAGTTTTTTAGAACTATGGATGGATGAACTCTTTCAGGTACGAGTTAGCGCCAAAACTATAATCCTAGGAGCTAGTGACCACTTCCAAACACCAGTTGGTTATATATTTTCTCATATTTCTAACCAAATTTGGGGTTACACAGCCTACTCTGTTCGTTTTGGAGCAATGGTGATGGGCGCACTTGGCTTTGTCATGTTTTTTTTATGTGCCCAAAAAGTAACTAAAAATAATACTCTCGCCTCACTTTTTTTTATCACTGCCTGTTTAACAAATTATTATATACTAAATTACTCATTTGAAGGACGCTCACAAAGTGTTGCTTTATTTTTCCTATCCCTATTTTTATTAGCACATATCAACTTTATTGACCAAACAACTCTAAAGTTAAAAAACTTTTTTTATCTTTATATTACATGTTCGCTATTTATTCTTTCTATTGGTTTTCAGCCACCTTTTTTGGTGCTATTTATTTACCTTTCTACCCTAGTTATTTATTGGCGCTCATTTAACCTTAAAAAGTTTGGTTACTATTTTCTGTCTGGTCTATTATCTGTAATTACACTTACCCCCTTTTCTTACCTTAATGTTAAAATCTCTCCTCCTAAACTGCAAAACTTCAACCTTAAAAACCTTTTATATAACGACTATATCAATTTTAATTTTTTTGATTTTAGTTCTCTAGAGATTATTCATTACATGAAAGGCTTATCGCCAAACCAAATATTTCTAGTACTCTTTATAATATTAGGTGCCAACTTCTTTATTTCAAATAAATTTAAGCTCAAAGGCCTTTACTCTGCTAAACTTGCACTTTCATTTTTTGCCACTTTTTATATTTTTGCACTATTTACATATAATTTTTATATAAACCATATTAATTGGCCATTCGGAGCAAAGTACTTTTACGTCTGCCTCCCAGTATTTTATTTATCTATCACTTTTGCTATTGATAGCTTTTGGAAATCAACAATTCAGTTAAATAAAATTTTTAAATTTGTCTACCCCTTATCAGCAATAATGATTTGCCTAACATTAACAACTTTTAACATAAACGCTAAAAATAAATTATTAATACGCTGGTCTCATGAGCGGATGGCAACAAACTCTATCCACAAGTACTTAGATATGTATTTAACACCTAAAGACTCAATTTATTGTTTAATGCCCTTTGATTTTGTACGAGATTGTTATGACCTTAATCACTACAATGAGTATATAAATCATTACAATCCACTAAAAAAGTTAAACTTGTATAATTTTGAGTTTGATGTCGATCTTAAAAAACATAAAAAAATCAATCCTAAATCTACGCGCTTCTCTGTTGTTCTTCAAGGTCACAACCATACTTTAAAAAAGATTTTACCTCAGCTAAGCTTTGATAAAAAACATATAATTGCCGTTAAAAAGTTTAACTGGGCAATAGTGTATATTTTTGAGTTGAACAAAAAACATCCCTTTAAATTGATTCACAACAACTTATCTATTAC
>CALJPJ010000263.1 GCA_937980625.1 uncultured Bdellovibrionales bacterium | reverse complement strand
CATCTGTTCCAGAGGCTCTTACGTTAGATAGCTTTTTCTCTTTGCAAACATTAACGTTTAAATCAATACCCTTATTGGCTTCACCAACAACCATACCTTCATAAACTTCAACACCAGGGGTAATGAATAATCGACCACGATCACCTAAAGTATCTAGGGCATAACCTGTGGCTTTGCCTTTGCGATCGGCAATGATTGAACCTGTGTTACGGCCAGAGATGGCTCCACGGAACTCTTCAAAGCCTGCAAATTGAGTATTTAGTAAACCCGTACCGCGAGTATCAGTTAAAAATTCATTTCTATATCCGATTAAACCACGAGCTGGGATCTTAAATTCTAAGCGAGTTCGGCCAGAACCCTTAGAGTCCATGCCCACCATAATACCTTTACGCTTACCAAGTTTTTCAGTAACAGCTCCGACATAGGCGTCTTCAACATCAACAACAGCTGTTTCAATTGGCTCAAGTTTTTTTCCATTTTCTTCTTTAAAAATAACTTGTGGCTTACTCACTAAAACCTCAAAACCTTCGCGGCGCATTTGCTCTAAAAGTACTGCTATTTGTAGTTCACCACGACCTAATAACTTCCAGGTGTCTGTTTTTTCGGTGTTTTCAACTCGAATAGCCACATTGTATAGCAATTCTTTATCTAGGCGTTCGCGAATTTTACGACTGGTGATTTGCTTTCCTTCTAAGCCGGCATAGGGCGAGTCATTCACTGAAATTAAAACACCAACAGTGGGTTCGTCCACTTTTAAGCGCTCCATAATTTGTGGGTTATTAGGGTCAGTGAGAGTGTCACCAATAGAAATCTCTTCAAAACCTGCAACCACAGCAATATCACCAGCAAATAATTGGTCAACTGGAACTTGCTGGTTTCCTTTAAAGCTATAAAGGGCCGTTACTTTTACAGTTTTGTTGCCAGCTGCTTGCGCCACCAAAATTTGATCTCCTACCTTGATGGAACCCTGTTTAATTCGACCAATGGCAAGACGGCCAACAAAGTTACTGTAATCAATATTAGCCACCATCATCTGTAGGGGAGATTCCACATCAACTTTTGGAGCTGGAAACTTATCAACAATCCAGTCTAGTAAAATTTGTAAATTTTCACCTTTGTCTTTTTCTGCAGGATCTAAAACGGCTATTCCATCTTTGGCAATGGCGTAAATAGTTTCAAAGTCAGCCTGCTCTTCAGTGGCATCAAGGTCAATAAAAAGGTCAAATATTTCGTCCATAACCTCGTCAATACGACTATCAGGACGGTCAATTTTATTAATACAGCAAATCACTTTAATGTCTTTTTTAAGGGCTTTACTAAGAACAAAACGGGTTTGAGGTAATGGGCCTTCTGAAGCATCAACAAGTAAAATAGCACCATCTACCATGCCCAATATTCGCTCCACTTCACCGCCAAAATCACTATGGCCTGGTGTGTCCACAATATTAACCTTAATATCTTTATAAACAAAGGAAGCATTTTTTGCTGCAATGGTGATTCCACGTTCTCTCTCTAGGTCCATGGAGTCCATCATGCGGTCTTCCACCTCTTCATTTTCACGGAATAATCCGCTTTGCTTAAGTAGATGGTCGACAAGAGTTGTTTTACCGTGGTCAACGTGAGCGATAATAGCAATATTTCGAATGGCTTGCATACAGGGAGTCCTTTTAACAATAACTATAGATTTAAAACTACCCTAAAGCTCTTTTCTTAGAACGTCATTAATTTTTTTGTGATTTAACAAATTCCCAAGACTTAAGCTGCCATTTTGTATGACAAATAGCTATTAGCTCTTGGCTCGAGTTGTGAATTTCAGTGGTCATATCAAACCAGGCCTCTTCATCTATTGTTTTGGGAGCATTTTTTATCATTTTACTCACTGATGTGAGCTGGCCACGACCTTGTTTGCGATAATCCATTTTAAGTTCACTCAATATGAGCCTAACTTTTTCAGGGGAGTAGCTTTGAGCTAGTAAAAGGCCTGCCGGATATTCACCTAAGAGGGCCAGGGCACAAGCATGTGCTCCTTTTAGATGGTTTTGACGACGAGTTTTGTCTGGAGAAATTACCGTGACTTGTTTTTTACTTAGCTCCGTTATCTTATAGCCGAGGCCACGGTTAAAGGGGATAAAAGTGCTCATTACTTTATCAAGAACTTTATATCTAATCTTCTTATTTTTGATTTTTTCCAGTTTTTTGAATATGTTTATTCTCATGAGGGAAGTCGCTCCATACATTGGTAGTATTCATTTATCATTTTTTCCATGATTTCATCACAAGACAATTTTTTCTCCACAAGGCCAACACTTTGACCGGCACTCCATACACTTTTCCAGCTCATTTTTGTGGCAGCTTTTTCCAAGGATTTCATTCCAGCTAAGTGAATCAGTGGAACGACAAATTTTTTGGTATATGAGTTGTTTTTTAGAGTTTTAACAGCCCAGTTTAATTTTAAACCCTGTTTTTTTACAAAGTCAGTATTAATAACCGCTGCTGGGGTGCCAGAGACCTTCTCTGTCATAACGATATCTTCTGGACTAGCATCAATAACTGCTTGTTTATAATCGTCAGTCACACCTGCTTCATGACAGGCAATAAAACGAGTTCCAACGCTAACGGCTTGGGCTCCAAGGGCAAGACTAGCAGCCATTGTTGTGCCATCGGCAATACCACCGGCAGCAATCACTGGGATATCTAGTTCTTTTGATAGCCAAGGGATGAGAGCAAAAGGAGATATGGGGCCCGCATGGCCACCTGCTCCACTACAAACAGCAATAACTGCATCAGCGCCTAAATCTTGTACCTTTAAAGCATGCTCTAAATTAGTGACATCACAAAAAACCTTGGCTCCATTTTTATGTGCATCTTTTATTGTCGTTTTAGGGTTACCAAGGGAAGTAATAAAGCAATCAACACCATGGTTGAGGCTTGCTTTTAGGTCTGTTGGAAAGCGAGTATTACTTTTGTTAACAATTAAATTAACACCAATGGGTTTATTAGTTTTTGATTTAATTTTTTTAATGGCACTGGCAAAGGCCTCTGGTGGTCTGTAATTCAGTGATGGGACAGTGCCAAGTCCGCCATATTCACTCACTGCAACAACCATAGCTTCATTGGAAACTAAGAACATAGGGGCTGCAATAATTGGGTATTTTATCCCCATAGTTTCGGTGAATGTGGTTTTAATGCTTGGCTGAGACATGAGGTCTCCTATTCTAAGATTTAAAAAATTAGGTTAAAACAATAAGTAGAATTTAATTTTATATAAAATAATTTTTTTGTGCTAGTAATTAATGTTTGTCAGTAGATGTCAATTAGAGAAAGGGTTGCTCTTTTGTGTGCTAAATTGTAATGAAATTTAGTTAATCCACCGTCTAAAGCTATTTTGCTTTTGGCATTTTTTAAACTAAGGGGAGATCTCATGGCGAAGAAGAAAAAAAAGAAAGCAACTAAAAAAGTAGTTCGTAAAAAGGCAACGAAGAAAAAGGCCAAGAAAAAAACAACAAAAAAGTCAGCAAAGAAAAAGGTAGTTCGCAAAAAAGCAGCGAAGAAAAAGGCCAAGAAAAAAACAACAAAAAAGTCAGCAAAGAAAAAGGTAGTTCGTAAAAAGGCAACGAAGAAAAAGGCCAAGAAAAAAACAACAAAAAAGTCAGCAAAGAAAAAGGT
>CALJPJ010000262.1 GCA_937980625.1 uncultured Bdellovibrionales bacterium | reverse complement strand
GGTAAATTAACACCATAGTGATTACCAATAGAGGCTAAACAAGCTGCACCGCAATCTTTTATGTCGTGTTGTTTTATGTTTATTGAAGCCATTATAGATTTTCTGTAGTTATGACTTTTGGATTAAACCAATCATCAACTTTATCAAATAACAAATCGTATAAACTACGTCTAGTTATAAAATAACGCGTGGTTAAGGTCATGCCTTTAGATATGCTTGCTTTATAACCATTTTTAAGTTGCAATTGTTTAGTGTTTAAACTACAACGCACTTTAAAATAAGCAGTTGTGTTGTCAATAGTTATATTATTATCAATATCAATTATTTCTCCGTTAAGCATTCCCCATTGGTTATAACTAAAAGCATCAAATTGAAACTTTACATCTTGACCAACTTTAAGTAAGCCAATATCGTTAGGTGTCACAGTGTTTTCTATAATTAAATTCGTGTTAGGGGAAATGTTACCAATCGTTTGAGAGGCATTTACAAATGCCCCCACTTGCAAACCCAAAACGTTTTCTAAAGTACCTGAAATAGGAGCGGTAAGCACATGGTTTTTAGCGTCAACTTCTAGGTTTTTTAGTGTGTTTTCAATGGTTTGAATGCGTTCACTTAATACTTCTTTTTCTATTTCCCATTGGGTGCGTTGTTGTTTTATATATAGGTTTAGTGCTAGTTTAGAAGTTTCTAAATTATAGGTATGGTTTTCAAACTCTACTAGTGCAATAACACCTTTGTTATATAGTGTTTTTTGGCGAATATAATTTTTTTGGTTTAATCTTACGGCACTAGTTAGTTCGCTTTTTTTAGCTAAATATTGATTATAGGTTTCTTTGGCTTTGGCTGTTAGTATGGTACTAGTCTTATTTCCTAATAAAGTATTAAGGTCGTTTAAGTACGCTTTATTAACTTTTAAAAGAGTGTCGTTTAATTTTTTTTGAGAGATTAAAGTTTCTTTTGTAACAACTAATAGAGTATCGCCTTTTTTAACTGTTTTGTTATTTTTTAAATTTAGCTGTGTTATTTTACCACTTAGAATAGTATTTAGCAATACGTTATCTTGTTTCGCTCTTACAATACCTTTGCTTTGGCTACTTATATCTACTTTTATAATAGGTAAACAGGCAAGAAAACCAATAAACACAATGATAACTATTAGGTAAACAGAGACGCTTTTAGTTTTGTTGTAGGCAATTAGGTTTTCGAGGGTGTTTAAGGGGTCTGAGCTTAAGAACATAAACTTCTTTACTACTTAAATAATTTATAGATGTCATTCCCATTTGCGAAAAGGACTAATGCAATTATGAGAATGAATCCAGTAATTTGAGCATATTCTATAAATTTCTCTATCGGTTTTTTCCCTGATACTATTTCATATAGTAAAAACATAACGTGACCACCGTCCAGACCAGGAATTGGTAATAGGTTTAAAACACCAAGCATAATTGAGAGGAATGCTGTTATACGCCAAAAAACATGCCAGTTCCACATACTTGGAAATATATCGTAAATAGCTTTAAAGCCTCCGACACCTTTGTAGGCTCTTGTACTTGGTGTAAAAATAGCCTTTAATTGATTCCAATACGATATCAATCTGTCTTTTGCTTTTTCAAAACCTACTGGAAATGATTCGAAAAAACCATATTCTTTAACATCGTAATTGTAATATCCTAATGCCTTTAATTTTTCTAGAGTAGAAGGTGCGTAAACCAGTCCTAGCTTGGCATCATTACTAATGTTTAGCGATATTGTTAAATTTGAATTATCTCTTCTTATCGTGGCTTCAACTTTTTGTCCTTTAAATTTTTCTAGCCCTAATTTTACCTGATCCGCATACCTAGTTTTAAAATCATTTAATCCAACAATAATATCTCCTTTCTTTAAATTTCTTCCAGAATTAATAGATGTGTCAGGTATATTAACGACTACAAATGGTTGTCTTAAATTAATAAACTCTCGCTCTTTGGCATCTATAAGTTGCGATAAAAAATCTTGAGGCAAATTAATTATGGATTGTACACCATTTCGATTAATCAAAATTTCTTTTCCAAAAAGTACCTTCTCCGTAATTTCCGAAAATGTGTTGATTTTTTCTCCGTCTACAGCAATAATTTTATCGCCGGTTTTCAGTCCTGCTTTGTTTGCAACTACACTTTCTATTTGTAAACCATCCTTTATGTTTTCGTTGGGTAAAAAAATATCGCCATACGTATAACTCATCCCGACGTAAATTAAGATCGCTAAAATAAAATTAACCGTTACCCCACCTAACATAATGATTAACCGTTGCCATACAGGTTTAGAGCGAAACTCCCAAGGTTTAGGTTCTTCTTTCATGGCTTTTGTATCCATACTCTCATCGAACATTCCTGCAATTTTTACATAACCGCCTAATGGTAACCAACCAATACCATAAATAGTAGAGCCAATTTTTTTCTTAAATAAAGAATATTTAATATCAAAGAATAGGTAGAATTTTTCAACTTTAGTTTTAAATAATTTTGCAGGAATAAAATGCCCCAATTCATGCAGTATTATCAATAGAGAAAGACTCAATAAGAATTGAGTTATTTTTATAATAAATTCCATAGAAAATTACGATAGCAAAAAAGTTCTTGGTGAATTCAAGAAAACATCAATAAGTTATCATTTTGATAACTTATTGATGTTTAAAAAAAAGAATAATTTTTATAAAATTTTGTAAATGAGAATCGTTAATAAAACTAAAGCCAAAATAGTGTAGAAAATATAAAATTTTCTTTTAGTTGAACTCTTAAAGGCACTTGAATAATACAGCCCATACAAGAATATTGGGGGTACTATTGCAATTTGTTGCATCAAGTCTCTATCATTGTACCATTTATTTCTCATTTTACAAATATAAATAAAATTAAACAACCTCACTTAAATCAGGTCCGTCTGACATTCTAAGATTTGCCCAATTGAATCCCCCAAATCCTCTAAACCAATAAAAAATACCGCCCCCTTCAATTTTAGATTGTTCTTTTTTGTCTAATTCCTTGACATTAAATTGTTCTAAATTCATAATTTTAAAATTTAAAGTTATACATTGATTTTTAAAAAATCCGAAATGCTAAATTCTCTTACATAACGAAGAAAAACAATAACTTTTAATATTTTTTTATTACTTTTATTGAATTAATTAAAACTTTTAGTTGTGAAACATGTTGTAGATAAAATCAAAATTATAAGGAAAAGAAAAGGGTTTAGCCATGAGTATGTAGCGCATGAATTAGAAATCAGTCAAGCAGCTTACAGTAAAATAGAAAAACTAGAAACTCGCCTAACTGTAGAAAGGTTATATAAGTTGGCCGAGATTTTTGATGTTGAAATTGCAGAATTATTAGATATAAAAGCGACTAATCAACTTAATCAAACCA
>CALJPJ010000261.1 GCA_937980625.1 uncultured Bdellovibrionales bacterium | reverse complement strand
ATAAAACCATTTTAAAGGAATGTTACGAGTTAGCCCATTACTTATAAATGCTCTGGCAATACCAGCAGTGCCCTCAGGGCGAAGAGTGAGGCTTTCACCTCCACGGTCTTTAAATTCATACATTTCTTTGCTTACAATATCAGAGGTATCACCTAATGTTTTTTGAAAAACATTAGAAAATTCAAATATTGGTGTAGAAATATGACTAAAACCAAAATCATAGGCTATATTTTTAGCAAGTGTTGCGATATAGGAAAATTTGCTTTGATCTTGAGCAAGTAGATCGTGAGTTCCTCTTGGTGGTTGTAACTTTGACATAAAGTAAAGAGTAATAGAATTGGGAGAGTATATCAAGGCTGGAGTGACATAACTAAACGGCTAGTATATTTTAAGAGTCAGTTTTTATCCAAAAAAAGAGAGTAGTATGGACTTTTCAAAATATATTGATATATCCCCCCTTATTAGTAATGAAACAGCCGTGTTTCCTGGAGATCAAGTATTTCAGCGTGATGAAGTCATGAGCTGTAAAAAAGGAGACCATTTAACTTTGTCGTCAATTAAGACGACTGTACATATTGGGGCCCACGCTGATGCGAGTAATCATTATCATAAAGAAGGTGTAGGTATTTCCGAGCGGTCACTAAATTATTACTTAGGTGCTTGCCAAGTGGTTGACGTATCAGCTGCTAATTCTAAGCTGATTAAACTGAGTGATATAGAATTGTCGCAAATAACGCAAAAGAGGGTTTTGTTTAAAACAATGAGCTTTCCCAACCCTAATCACTGGACTAATGATTTTATGGCGCTTTCTGTGGAATTAATTAAGGCTTTGTCGGCTCAAGGAGTGATTACTCTTGGTATAGATACTCCTTCAGTTGACCCTGCAACCTCTAAAACATTAGAGGCTCATCATTGTATTTATCAAAATAATTTGGCCATATTAGAAGGTTTAGTTTTAAACAAAGTACCAAGTGGTTTATATGAGCTTATAGCTTTGCCATTAAAAATTAAAGATTGTGATGCCTCACCAGTACGAGCCATACTCTTGCCAAAAAATTAAATTGAAGTCATTAAAGAATATAAAGCTTTATTTGCGTCGCATACAGCGAACATAATTGAGTAAGTTTTTATGACTAATATCATTGTCCCCATTATTGAAGTCTTGCCTCCATATTTGGCCACTTGAGGTTGTGCCCGTTGAGGTTAAATAGTTTGTTCCAGCAGTAGTTACAAAGCCTGTGAGTTCAGATGTTTTACCTCCCATACTTGTGCAAGAAACGGCTGATTGTGGGAATCCAGGGTCAGGGGGGAGTCCATTTGATTTGCAGTAAATATGTGTCATTTCAGATTTAGAACCTAAGTACCAGTCACTATGACCGCCAAAGACCATATCATTGCAAAAGTCTGCTGCGCTATCAGAGCTAACTGAAGAATGAGCAGCTATTATCGGAGTCGTAACATGACCTCGGTATGCAGATGAACTTGGGTCGGCGTGATTATCAAGTTGTTCAACACCTGGGATATCACTGTCGGAGCCCGTGTTGCCAATAAACTTTTTCTGAACTGTATCTGTACCACCAGCACAAGTGGGTGTAGAAGAGTCATTACAACCACTAGGAGTAATGTAATACTTGCCCCCATCAAATGTTCCAGCAAATATTGTCCCATCACTACAGACATCTCCAATATTAGGGCAGCTAGGGCCTCGCCAAAAGCCAAAAGGAAAGTGTTGAGCAAAGGCATAATATGAAAAAAAGAACATGGTAGCGAGAATAACTTGTTTAAACATAAATCAATTGTAACGTATTTAAATCAGTGAAGTAAAAACAATATAGGGTTTAAGCTAACTTATATGTGAATTTGAGACAATAGTTTGGTTATTATGAATTTAATTTTATTAGGTTTATGTGTTGAAGTTAATTAATCTGGCTAACAATATTTTTGAAAGAATTATTCTAAAAGCTCTTAGTTAAAAGTGGTTTTGAATTAATTACAGACTCCTTGTTCATAGTTTTAGTAAGTGTTAATATACGCTAATCTAAAAGTGTCTTGGTCTGTCTCAAATACTGATATGCTAGTTGCTTTATACTTTGTTCAAAATTAACTTTAATTTATAAGGGGCTTGCTATGTTAAGATCATTTTTATATTTAATTTTTATAATTAATTTATTTTGCTTTTTTGCTAAGGCCTCAGATACGACCTCGGTAAATGAAAGTTCAAATCTATTATCTTGTGTTGAAGTTGATGGAAGTTTAACTCACAGTATATCAGAAAATAGCAACGGCAGTTATTCCGCTTATATTTCGAATCCAGTATATTACAAAAAACAAAGTGTTAGTGAGTTAGAAGAGAGTAAAAAAAGATGGAAGGCATGGAGAGAGAATAATATGGAGGGCAAAGCTCCACAAGACACTAGAAAAATTGGTGTTGCTCTCCCCCTTGAAAGTGGAAATGTTTTTAGTTCTGAATTGGAGAGACTGTCTAAAAAGGTTGAGTTTTTTGAATTACTATTTCCACCTATTGAAAATTCAGCTTATATCCCATTTGATTTTGGATCTTTTGCAGTTACATTTGCAAGTGGTGAATGTAAAATTGCAGAAAAAGGTTCATTAATGAAAATTTATTGTCAAAATTTTGATAAAGTAGACATTAATGGTGTAAAAATTAATGAAAGAACTCTTTTAATGTCTGCTGAAGTAATATCTGAGGTTCTTTTTGACAGCTCTACAGAAGTACCTGAAGTAATTAAGACACCTGTTGTGATCGTAGATTTTATAGTAAGTGCTCAAGAAGGGGCGATTACGAGGAAACATAAAATTTCTTATAAATATGAACCTAACGGTAACGAAAAGCAGTGTCACATAAGAGATCAAAAAATTTCTAGCTTGCATAACATTGAAGTGGAATAATGGTTTAAATGTTTTTAGTATTTACAACTAATACTAATATTTAACTTATTTATTTTGTCTTATTTTAGCACGAAGTGACCTCAAAACTTTAAAGCTATAGACTTATCAATTATAATAATCCTTTATAAGGTGGGTCTGCTTGAAGTTTGTAGTTTTAAATTTAGCATTATTAGTTGGTTATTTTTCTTACATCGCAGGAAATCAGGCTGTTATAGGTAAAGTAAATGACAAAAAAAACATAAAAACAAATCAAACGGGCTTACTTACCGACGTGTTTAAAATAAAGTCAAGCCAGTTACCAGATGAAATTTCAGAAGATTTTAAAGACGTTAGTAAACACCGGAAAGAGGTGTTGAATAAAGTAAACTTGATTCAAAGAAAGTTTAGTTCTGTGACTAATTTTACCGTTAAAGACAAGTATTTAGGTTTAATTTTTCAAAGAGAAAAAATTAGTTCAAAGCGTTTAGACCAATTAAAGAATAGATACTCACTAAAGCCTAAGCCAGACAAATAAAATTTAGCTAATAATGACAATTAAATTAATTGTATTTAAACTGCATTTTTTCAGTCAATGACTTTGGTAGTATAGGGAGCTCTGATCGCGGTATAAAAAAAGTTGTTAACTGAAAAAAATCACTAAAAATTTTATGTTTTTCAGTGGATTTTTTTAAATACTCTGCGCCGGATGAACCACCAGTGCCCACTTTCGTGCCAAGCATTCTTTTGGCCATTAGAGCGTGTTTGTAGCGCCACTCAGTTAAGGTTTCATCGATATCAATAAGTCGAGTAATTAAACGAAAAGGGAGTTGAAAAATTGGCTCGTACCTATACATTTGAATTAAAAGAGCAGCGTGAACAGACTCATAAGATAGTCGCCATTTACCATTTTTTACTAGCTCATTATATTGATCTTTGTCAAACAGGGCTTTAAAGATCTCTTCAGTTTTATTAATTTGTTGACGTTGTTTTTCTTTAATTTCATCCGAGATCAAAGTGTTTCTATCTGTAAGATCTTTTTCATTGTTTAACATTTTTGTAACAGAAGTTTTATAATTAGCCCAAAAATCAAACCCATCTTTTTTTAAAAAAGGAGTTCTTTTCAACCAGTTATCGACTGATGTAAATAAATTGGATTGTTTTTCACTTTGATCAATTTGTTTTTTTTCATTATTTACAAAAACTTCAGAGTAGGGAGCATTGTTATATGTGAGACGGTGCTGTGAGCTAAGGCCTAATTTATTTTCGATGAGTCGAAATTGATAGCTTTGAAAGCCACTGGCAGGGTACAGCATATCTCTGAAGTCTAAAAAATCTAAGGGTGTCATGGTTTCTAAAACTGGAATTTGCATTTGGATTAATTTAAAAATCTCCATAATGCGGTCTAGTCTTGAAACGACAACCCCCATATTTCGTTCTTCAATAAAATCTTTTGCAAATAAATTTAAAACAGAGTCAAGTTCATGGATGATTTGTTTAAACCAGAGCTCATAAGCTTGGTGAGTAACAATAAATAACATTTCGTCATGAGCTGGCTTTTTATATTCATCACTTTTAGGTTTTTGTGAATTTAGTAGTTTATCTAAGCCAAGGTATCCTGAATAATCAACTGGAGGGTATTTCATTATTTATGTGTCCTTTAATTTAATGGGGAAAAAATATCAATTTGATTGCCATCTGGGTCTAGTACACAAGCATATCTTTGTCCCCAATAGGCATCCCAAGGTTCTTTAATTATGTTATAACCTGCTGAATTAAGGTCATTAGTGAGCTGGTTTACCTCATCAGCATTATTTTTTTTAAAACAGAGAGTCATTTTAGAGCCGTCAGGCTTTTTATAGCCTGGGATGATGTCTTTCATTAACTCTTCAGAATCTAACATTATACGTAGTCCACTAGCTAATTGAGATTCATAGTGCTCCGAATCTTCAAATTGTTTAAAGTTAACACCAAGGTGTTTATAAAAAGCGATACTATCACTAATATTTGAGCTAACTAATCCTATAGCATCTAACATTTATACTCTCCTTTGGTTGTCGCAGTCTTTAGTTACTGTTAAACGGGTTTTAACCTGGTTAAGGTGATCAATGAATTGATCAATATGTTCTTTTGTAGAGTCAAAAGAGAGCATCAGTCGAGCTTCAAAAGTTGATTCATCCCAAATGTAAAAAAAGAATTTCTCACGCAATGGCTTGACCCAAGCTTGTGGTAATTTAACAAATACTGAATTGGCTTGAACTTGTTGAGTAATTTCTAACTCATCAATGTTACATAATTTTTC
>CALJPJ010000260.1 GCA_937980625.1 uncultured Bdellovibrionales bacterium | reverse complement strand
TATTTGATTGAAGTTGAAAAACTTAAAATGGAGGACATATGGGGCAATCAAAACTAATTATCGTGAGCGATGAGCATTCAGTTGTTGAAAGCGCACGAGCCTTTGCTAACCACCATTCACTAGAGCTGAGAGCCTATTCAGTGCGAGAGTGGAATTTAAAGCAAAGTCAACAGCATGAGGGCAGTATGCCGTCATTAAGTGCAGGAGCACAACCCGTAGAAAGTGGAGCTAAAATCTTACAATTTCCAGTTGGAGGTCAAACACAGCCAGTACAAAGTGTACAGAAAGTAGAGACTATCAATGAATTAGAAAGTAAGGCGATTAAAGCTGCAATTTTCGAATATAAAGGCAATTTAACTGAAGCTGCGAAGGCCTTAGGAATAGGTCGAGCAACACTTTACAGAAAGGTGAAGCAATATAATATTGACCCTGGTGAAGCAAGGCGTAGAAGAGCAGCTTAAAGTCTTTGATAAGACTGTAGCTTGTGTAGAGGTGATAGAGTGGCTCGGGTAGAGTCCTTCTAGTGCAACTTCAAAAAACGCAATATAAAATCTGAATAAAGCTAACATGGATGTAGGGCAACAAAGAGCAAGGTATAACCTTGCTTTTTTGATTTGTGAAATAGCTGAGTTCTAACTGAACAAGCTTATTAATAACTGTATCAATTTACTACAATTAGATAGTAAATATTCTTTTTCAATTAATTTAAACCATCGTAAGATTAAAGTATGGTAAAATAACTTTATGAAGTTAGCAGGGGTAATCTTAATACTGTCTATATATACTGTCAGTGGTTTTGCAAAAGGTAAACTACTAAAAGTAATGAGTAAAAATGAAAAAATTGAACATATGTACAATCAAAAAAAGTTTTCTGACTTAATTGATTTTATGGCTGGTGATTGGGCTTCGTCACCGGTTCAAAGTTTGTCTTTACTTGCCAGTTCTTATAAAAAATTAAAGCAAACGAGTCAGCAAATAAAAGTATTAGAATTTTTAAAAGCTAAAAATGAAAAGCAATACATTTGGTATTATAAGTTAGGTGTGGCCTATGAAAGCTTATTTAGCGAAACACAAAAAAAAGCACACCAAGAAACAGCTATTAAAAATTATCGAAAAACTATATCTTTAAATGGAAACTTCAAACCTCCTTATGATAAGTTATTACAAATTTTTGCAACAGGTGGAAATTTATATGAGGGACGAACAATTGCCACTGGGATTTTAAATCAATTTGGTCCGTCAGTAAAAGTAAGTCAAAGTTTATGTAAGATGTACTCTTTAGATGGGTATATTCAAGAGGCTAAAAATTATTGCTCTGAAGCAATAGAAGAGAACCCTAAGTTTGGTGATAGTTATATGTATCTTGCAAATGCTTACTTAGACCAAGGTAACAAGGTCGTTGCTAAAAAAATGCTATCAAAAGCTGGACAAGATTTTCCGAACTCAGAATATGTACAAGTGACAGTGGGTGACTTTAACTTTAGCGAAGGACTCTATCGCGCTTCTTATAAAAACTATAAGAGAGCTTTAAAAATTAATAAATTAAATAAACATGCTCAAGTTGGTATGGCACAGTCTTTATTTAAATTATCTAAGCCTAAACGAGCATTAGCTCACTATGTTGAAGCTTGTAAAATTGATCCACGATTAAAAAAAGAATTTAAAATTGCTATTGGCAGTTTGTTAAATAGTGGTCAAAACAAAATGTATAGCTCATATGAGAGCAGCTTATTTAAATGTCACTGAGTTATTGCCTAGCTCAAAGTTTTAAAAGAAAAAGAGTTTGGTCTAGTAATTCACGATTATGATAAGCAAAAAGTATTAGGTGTTCACTCGGCTTATAACATTTGTTAGTGTAAGTGAGTGGAGACTTTAAGATGAAAAAAATTATAATATTTATTACTCTATTAACTTTTACGTCAATAGCAAATTCAGCAGGAAAAATTAATCTTTTAACAAAAAATGAGCTTAAAAAATTAGATAAAATTGAACAAGAGTATTATTTAAAAAAACTTATAAAACACTATTCTGATTTTGAAGTTCGTATGAGTAAAGGTAAAAAATTAGTTACTAAAATCAATTTTAGTTTACCTCAGCTTTTTAACTCTGCTTATGCCAGTAGTTACACTGAAGGTGAAAATTGCATTGTTGCCGGTCATATCTTAGAGAAAAATCCGAATAAAACTTGTAAAATAGGAGGACTATTCACTAAGAAATGTAATAAAGCTAAGTCTCAAAGTCAGAAAAAAAAGTTGTATTTTCAGTGCGGGCCAATATATGGAGGCGTTTGTATGGAGTTTCGTAATAAAGGAAGACATATGTCAAAAGACTGTGCCAAAGCAGCGAGTGAAAACATTGACCCTAAGTTCATTGGAGAAATGAAAAAAAATATTAATTTAGTTTGTCGTGGAGATAATTTCAATTCAGATGGTTGCATTAACATTATGGATGCCATTAACTATGAAACGAATATAGCTAAAATATTTGAAAAAAACATATTGGCAAATGAATATTGTGAGCATAAGTCTCAAGGAAGTGTAAATAATATGCCAGATTGTACTGTGCATATTTCAGGTGTAGTTAATGGCTCACGAAAAACGTTAGACTTAAAATATACTGAAGATGATAGAGATGAGTTAATCAGCGCTATTAATAATCAATCAGTGAATATTCCTGATTTTGAAAGTATTGATGTTGGCGAAATTGTAAAAAAATATAAGGTCATTAAATGTAATAGTTTAAAAGTCCCTGCGGAGTTTAAAAGTACTTTAAAACTGATTGATAATAAGTGTCCAAGTGTTCTTGCAGACTATGGTGTTGAAAAAGTAGAAGGAAAAAATTAAAAACTATACTGTATATAAGTATTAAATTAAGTCTAGATGTAGCAGAATTGTTTATTCACCATTCAATGAGTGGCTATAATATTAGTATGAAAAATATAATAAAAAGTTTAATAATATTTTTGTTTTGTATGAACTCCGTGTCATTACTCGCACAAGAAAGAGCGAGTCTTGATAAAGCAGAATTTAAACAAATTATGCCTTATAAACAATTCAAGCGAATGACGAATTACGAGCAGTATTCATATATAACTAAAATTAGAAATGCTGTTTATAAATTTGAGTTGCAGACTAAAAAACATAATAAATTTAGTTTTAACTATTTAGATTTTTTAGTTCTACCTGCTTATGCGTAAACAACAGATTTTAAAACCACTAAATGGTGTGTGATAGGTGGTCGAGCCAGAGATAAAACAAAAACAAACGGCAAGTGTTCAACTTATGGCTACAACTGTACACTTGAGGGGAGCACAGATAACTTTCGCTGTGCTGCAATTTACGGTAGTGTCTGTGTTAAAAGAAAAAAAATTACGAATTTATCTGACCGCTGCCATAAGGCTGCAAATGACCAAGGAAAAATGCCTTCGAAGGCCCAGTACAGTAGAATTAAAGAAACATTACAGAATATAATTAAAGGACTATGTAGCGGAGATAATTTAAGCAGCCCCTGTCGTAATCTCATTGAGCAGTTTGCAAAAGTAAAAAAAGAGTATGAGGCTGAAACAGCTTCAACGCCACCATGCCCATCAACTTCAACAAATCCTCCGCCAGAACCTGTAAGTAGTCCCGCACCCACTGGTACACGAACTTCTGGTTTGAGTTGTGTAAAAGTCTCTGATGGTAAAAACTGTGATGGTACAAGACCTGGTGAAGATAAACCTCAGTATAGTATTAAAAATGCGACATTTGGTAAAAGTTATAAATTTATGTCTGACTTATGTAAAGTGGGTAAGTATCCTCATACATTTACTGTTTCAGATGATTCTAAATACCCCGTTAAGATGAGGTTTTATAAGGATGACAAGAATAGAGTTTGTCAAAAAATTATTGTACCGGATCGTAAGCTTTATAAGAATTATGATGCCTATAAAAGTAGTCGAGTTGAGTTTAGCTGTGACAGTTTTCTTGATTGTTCAAAAAATGGGTTGGAAAGAGTTAAAAAACATTTAAATAAGGTGAGCTTAACTAATGGGGCGAACCAAGTTTGCCAAAATACAAAAATTAAATGTAATGAAGACGAAGTTCTCAATAAGTGTACTCAGTTTTTTAATAATTGGAATAAGTTGTCTTGCCCAGGTGGTGATTTAACATTAATTGCAAATAAATTAAATGAGATGACTGAGAGTACAAATAACTTCAAAGATATAGATGAAAATAAAGAATCAGAATTGAGAAGAATCTGTAAAAAGTATATGTATAAGCGTGAACCTGACAAGACACAGATATGCAGTGGAAAGTTAGGAGAGCTTATAAAAAACTATAGTTACTTCAATTTTAAATTTTCGAGTCGTACAGATCGGCCTTGGCTTTCACGGCTATTTAATAACTTAGATAGCATGAATAATATTACAAATTTAGGAAATTATTTAATGAAGTTGGTATTACTGGCTAGATGAAAGTTTTAGCCGTAATTATTTTTAGTCTAGTTATAGTTCGTTATAAGCAGTTAACAACTAATAATGTTAACAAGATAAGGCTTCGTTGATAATATAAACCTTTAGTAGGGGTAATAAAATGAAACAAATAATAACTTTAATATTCGCGTTAGTTTTTGTGTCTATAGCTCATTCAGCACCTAAAATTAAATTTTTAAACAAGTACCAGTTTAATAAACTAGATAAAATTGAAAAAGAATATTATTTAAAAAAAATAATTAAACACTATGTTGCATTTGAGGCTAGGCTAAGCAAGAAAAATAAATTAGTGGTTAGAAATGAGTTTAGCTTGCCAAGTCTTTTTAATACAGCTTATGCGGCAAAATATACTTCAGAGACTCACTGTATTGTTGGAGCGAATATAGTTAAAAGACAACAAAATGGTAAATGTTCCATTAGAAACTTATTCACAAAGTCTTGTAACCCTAATAAAGCACAGAAAAATTTAAATTTTCAATGTGGTGAAATTTACGGTAATGTGTGCGTACCATTTAGAGACAAGGGTAAACATATGTCAGCTGATTGCGCTGATATAGCTGAGCAAAAAGGTTTTTTTGATCCAAGTAATAGAGAATTAGTCACTAAAATGAAAAGTTATATTACATCTATTTGTAAAGGTCGCAACCTTCAAAGTGATGGCTGTACAGTTTTGAAAAATCAACTAAACTTTGAATACGAAGTAGCAGAAAGACTTGCAAGAGATGTGCGAGCAGAGAAAGATTGTGAATCTAGGTATGAAGATTTAAAACTAACAGGTGCTCAGCTAGTTCCAACACCTTGCTCCATTAGATTAATAAATGGTGATTCGCAATGGGAGACTAAAGATTATGACGGTGATGATATAGAGCAAATTATTGCAGCAATTAATAATGGAACGATTCCAGTTGTAGATATAACTGCAGACCTTGATGATTTAGTACGGCGTTATAAAGCCACAAAATGTGGAGGCATTGTTTTAAGTACAGAGTATGAAGATACTAATGCTGTTGTAATGGCAAAGTGTGGAGGTGGCTCAGTTAGCCCTGATAAATCTGGTAGTAGTGTAGATAGTAACGCGAAGTAACTAATATATGGGGCTAAAAAAAACCTTAGCAAATATTGCTAAGGTTTTTAAAATCTAAATTTAAAATAAAATTATTTTGTAATAGAGCTAACAGCTTTTGATAAACGACCAATTTTTCTAGCTGCATTATTCGCGTGAAGCATTCCTTTTTGAGCCGCTTTGTCCATTTTACTGATATAAGTAACAAGCATTGATTGAGCGTCATCAGCTTTTTTTTCTGAAATAGCAGTTCTTAGTTTTTTTTCAAAAGTTCTAATTGTTTTTTTAGTCTGGCTGTTACGAGCAGTTTTAGTGATAGTTTGTCTCGCTCTCTTTTTTGCCGATTTGTGGTTTGCCAAGTGGGGCCTCCTGAATAACTTTAATATGTAAGACATGATAGCTATCACGAGGATGACACTGAAAGCAAGAAAAAAGCCCTAAAAGCTAAAACTCCTTCCTAAACCCTTGTATTTAATGCACAATAATTGAATTAAAAGATGGGTCCGTTAGGGCTCAAATCGAAATAAATAGCTCTGGAGGCTACTTTTTTGTCTAAAGCCACTGATAAAGCTAAAAAAAGTAAAAACCTAAAAAAGGGAAGTGTGCTTCATTCGGCTTTAGCCATGTCTGCGGGAACCTTAACAAGCCGTATTTTAGGTATGGTACGAGATATAGTCTTGGCTGCCGTATTTCCTAAAACAATCACTGACGCCTTTATTGCAGCCTTTAAATTGCCAAATATGTTTAGAAGAATTTTGGGCGAGGGCTCTTTATCTGTCAGCTTCATACCCGTTTATTTGGATGTTGAAGCCAATCAAGGTCGAGAGTCAGCAAAAGAGTTGGCCGGTAGCTTATGGTCAATACTA
>CALJPJ010000259.1 GCA_937980625.1 uncultured Bdellovibrionales bacterium | reverse complement strand
AAGGGTAAGTATAAAAAAGTTGAGGTTAGAGCCACTTCGCCAGAAATAAATCAACTTGTATCCAATTTTAACATTATGTCTGAAGATTTAGAGGTTTATCAAAATAAAATTAACCAAGCAAATGCTGAACTGCAAACAACGCTAAATCAATTGGATGAGAATAGTAGGTATTTACAAGTTATTCTTGAGAACGTAAATACTGGAGTGGTGTCAGTAAATAATGACGGAATTATTACCGTGATTAATGATTATGCGTCACAAATATTAGGAGTAAGTGCTGCAGAATTTGTTGATAAGCATATGTCTGATATTTTGAGCCCTGAAAAAGCAAAAATATTAGAACAAATGTTAAGAACTTTAAATAAGTCTGGTAAAAGCCATGTAGATAAAGAAGTTCCAATGTCCATCAGTGGTAAGTTAGTTCCCTTACAGCTTACTTTATCTCTTTTAAAAGATGAGAATGGCAATGAATTGGGCCGTGTTTTAGTGTTTCATGATTTGACAGTTCTAGTAAACGCACAAAGAACTGCAGCATGGAGAGAAGTGGCTAAACGTATAGCTCATGAAATTAAAAACCCACTAACTCCGATAAAGTTATCTGCACAACGATTACAAAAAAAGTTTTCTGATCAATTAAATGATCAAGCTTTTGAAGATTGTACGTCCACAATTATTGATCAGGTAGATAATATTAAAGGCTTGGTGAATGAGTTTAGTCTATACGCTCGTTTGCCTAAGCCTGATTTGAAAGCTAATGACTTAAATACTTCAATTAGTGAGTCTCTTAGTTTGTTTCAGCAAGCTCATAAAGAAATAACTTTTATCTTCGTTGCAGATACAAGTTTAGTTAATTTTTATTTTGATAAAAGACAAATACAACGAGTGATTACGAATTTGGTAGATAACTCTATTGCTGCGGGTCGAGGGGTGAAGGGGCTTAATATAAATCTTTCAACTCAGTATGACACAAAAAAAAATGTGGCTATCGTAACTGTTGAAGACAACGGCAATGGTGTATCATCAGGCGTATTAGCACATATTTTTGAACCTTATATAACGACCAAAAAAGAAGGATCTGGCTTAGGATTAGCTATTGTTAAAAAAACCATTGAGGACCACGATGGAGTAATTAGTGCTAAAAGATCTAGCACTGATGGTCTTGAAATTACATTTGAGTTGCCAGTTCTACAATCCACAGATAACAATTTAAATAGAGGTTAATAATGAGTAATGAAAATATAAAAATTCTAGTTGTTGATGATGAGCCTGCCATACGTAAGGTGTTAACTGATTCACTTAAAGATGAAAAATACCAAGTTGAATCAGCTGAAGATGGTTTAAATGGTTTAAAAGCCATAAGTATATTTAGGCCAGATATCGTTTTATTGGATATTTGGATGCCAGGTGACCTAGATGGTTTAGATGTACTTAAAAAGTCAAGAGTTGAATTTCCTAATGTTCAATTTATAATTATGTCAGGTCACGGAACTATTGAGACGGCAGTTAAAGCGACAAAGCTAGGGGCTTGGGATTTTATTGAAAAACCTATTTCTATGGATAAGGTTTCCATTTTAATTTCAAATATTTTAAATTTTCAAGAAGAGAAGAAAGAAAAACAATCCTTATTAAATCGTTTGAGAAAAAACTTTGCTTTAATTGGTAATAGCCCATCAATGAAAAGTTTAAAGCAGTTAATTTCGCGAATTGCGGCAACAGAATCTTGGGTTTTAATTAATGGTGAGCAAGGTTGTGGCAAAGAGCTTGTCGCTCAAAATATCCATTACTTAAGTGATCGTGCCGGACAATCTTATGTTAAAGTGAGCTGTCGCTCTATGCCACAAGACCTTATAAACGTTGAATTGTTTGGTCATGAAAAAGGAGCCTTTGTTGGTGCAGAATCCAGTAAAAAAGGTAAGTTAGAGTTAGCCCATAGAGGGACATTGTTCTTAGAGGAAGTTGGTTATTTAAGTCTTAGTACACAAAAAATGCTTTTAGACTTTTTAAAATCAAGCACTGTTACTCGTATTGGTGGAAAGCAGTCTGTTGAGGTAAATATTCGAGTTGTAGCCTCAACCAGTGAAGATCTTAAGTCTAAAGTGGCTAATGGAGAGTTTTTAGAGGATTTCTATAATCGCCTTAATACTGTGCCAATTAATTTGCCAACTTTAAAAGATAAAAAGCAGGATATACCATTTTTGGCCGGCCACTTCGGTGAGCGTTTTATTCAACAAGGTGGCGAGCTATATAAAACGTTTTCACAAAAATCATTAACAATTTTGGCTCAGTATGATTGGCCAGGAAATATAACCGAGTTAAAAAACTTTGTAGAACGAGTTTACATCCTAACACCCAATGATAGTATTGAGGTTCATGATTTAAAGTATGCAGGCCTTCCCATAATGAGTGATATTGTAGGTGGCATTCCTTCAGACAAAACCTTTAGAGAAGCTCGAGCTCAATTTGAAAAAGAATTTTTAATTAGAAAAATAACTGAGAATGATGGTAATATAAGTAAGACAGCTGAAACTATTGGTTTAGAGCGAAGTTATTTACATAGAAAAATTAAACTATACGGAATTGAAGTATGAAATGGACTAAGACATTTATTTATACACTAAAAGAAGATCCAAGTGATGCTGAAATCCCAAGCCATAAGTTGCTAATGCGTGGAGGGTATATTCGAAAATTATCCTCTGGAATTTTTACGTACGGTCATTTGGCTTTAAGAGTGATTAGAAAAATTGAAAATATTATTAGATGTGAGCTTGATTCTAATAGTTGTACTGAAGTCTTAATGCCAATGGTTCAGCCAAAAGAGTTATGGGATGAAACTGGGCGTTGGGACGCGAGTCATGATATTTTGCAAAAGTTGAAAGACAGAAATAATCGCGAGCATTGTTTAGGTGGAACTCATGAAGAAGTTATTACTGATTACATACGAAGAGATTTAAAAAGTTACAGAAATATGCCGGTGAACTTATATCAAATACAGACTAAATACCGAAATGAAATTAGGCCGCGGTTTGGTTTGATGCGTGGGCGAGAGTTTATTATGAAAGATGCTTATAGCTTTGATGTAGATAAAGATGCTGCCTTAAAATCCTATGAGATAATGAAAACTTGTTATAGTAATATATTTACGAAGTTAGGCTTAAATTTTAGAGGTGTTAAGGCTGACTCTGGAGAAATTGGCGGAGATTTGTCCCAAGAATTTCATGTATTAGCGAGTAGTGGTGAGGACGCCTTATTAGTATCTGAAGATGGAAAGTTTGCTGCCAATGTAGAAATATGTCCTGCCATAGATATGGAGCCAGTAGATATGTCTTTAGTTGCTGAGGAGGCAAAAGAAGAATTTCCAACTCCTGGGTTGAGAACAATTGCTGAACTAAGTAAAAGTACAGGAGTTGCGGAGTCAAGTTTAGTCAAAACGATGTTTTTTTTGATTGAAGGAGCAAAAGATTACCCGATCGCTATTTTATTAAGAGGTTCCGACGAAGTTAACCCAATTAAATTAAAAAATTATTTTAAATTGAGTGCTGCTCCACGCTTACTTTCAGATAGTGAAGTGCAAGAACTCACTGGCGCAAGTCCTGGTAGTTGTGGTCCAGTTGGATTGAATATACCAATTTATCTAGACACTGGCGTTTCAGTTTTAAAAAATTATATTGTTGGTGCTAACAAGGATGATTTTCATTTAAAAAATATTAATCATGGCCGTGATTTTAAGCCTGAGGCAGTTATTGATCTTAGGTTAGCTAAAGAAGGGGATAAAAACCCTGACGGAGAGGGTGCATTAGCGTCTTGTCGTGGTATAGAAGTTGGACATATTTTTTATTTGGGTACAAAGTATTCAGAAAGTATGAAGGCTAAATACTTAGATAGTAATGGTCGACAGCAAAATATTGAGATGGGCTGTTACGGGATAGGTGTAACTAGAACATTGCAGGCAGCTATTGAGCAAAACCATGATGAAAACGGTATTATTTGGCCAGTATCAATGGCTCCATTTCATGTCCATATTTGTCACTTAGATCCAAAAGATGAAAAAGTAAATGCTGTCGCTGAAAATATTTATCAATCTTTAACCGAAAAATCTATTGAAGTCTTAATGGATGATAGAAAAGAGAGGCCGGGGTTTAAATTTAAAGACGCAGATCTTTTAGGAATGCCACTTCGTATAACCACCGGTAAGCGTGGCATTGAAAATAACGAAATTGAAGTTAAGGTTAGGCGTACTGGAAAAGTTTATAAGTTAACTATTGATAAAGTTGTTGATTTTGTGTACGATTGGTTAAACAAGGAAGCCAATTGATACTAAAGAAACCTTATTTTGTTGCCTTAGACTTAGATAATCCTGATAAAATTTTAGATATTGCACAACAAGTTCATAAGTCCGTTGGTGGCTTTAAGTTAGGGCCAAGGTTATTGCTTAGGTACGGCCAGGATTTCGCGTTAAAAATCTCTGCTTTAGCACCACTTTTTATTGATCATAAGTTTTATGATATCCCCAATACAATGTTGAGCTCTGTTAAAGCTTCTTTTGATTTGGGAGCAACATTTTCCACTGTTCATGCAGCAGCTGGTAAAGAGGCGCTTTCTCAGTTGTCGATACTAGAAAAAGAGCTAAATAAAATTAGGCCTTTTAAACTATTGGCAGTTACGGTGTTAACAAGTTTTTCTAAGGCAAATTCGCCTTCACATTGGCAAGATTTAGCAACTGAAGAAATTATTTTAAAATTAGCTGATATTGCTGTTAACAGTGGAATATCAGGTTTAGTTTGTTCTCCCTATGAAGCTCAATTTTTAAGAAAAAAATATCCTGATTTATATATTGTTACTCCTGGTATTCGTTTGTCAGGAGGGGGTCACCAAGATCAAAAGCGTGTTATGACTCCTGATAGAGCAATATCTATGGGAGCTTCTGCTTTAGTGATTGGTCGACCAATAGTGCAGTCAGAGGATCCACTAGTCGTTGTTCAGCAAATAAATTCATTACTCAATAGCCGATACTAATATATATGAACTGCCTTTATTGCTCATGCTGGTTAAGATTCTTCAGATTAGACTAAAGCTTAATATTTAATACTTTTTTTGTTCAGTTAAAAAAAATATAGAATTTAGTTAGTAAATGTATAGGGCAAACATGTATTTTGCCTTCAGAGAATAGAATATTAATAATGAAAGTTAAATTTATTCATTTATTTTTGTTGGTTTGAAATATAAAATTTCAATAAAGAAGAAAACATTAATATCCAAGATGTTTATTTATCGGCAAT
>CALJPJ010000258.1 GCA_937980625.1 uncultured Bdellovibrionales bacterium | reverse complement strand
TAGTTGCTTTTTTTACCTTTACTGCGTCTACCAACTCTTGTGCCTTAACCAAGTCACTTGATGTCATCCTTACTTTAGAAAACAATAAGCCAGACGGTGCGTGCACATATACATCTTGATAGCTTACTTCGTAGTGCCCATTGTAAATTGAGTTATAACCGTAAATAGGATCATACAAAGTGCCGAAGCCACCATTTACATAATACCAGTCTTCTTCAACGTGAGAAAAATCTAAATCATAATAAAAATTACCTTCGTAATTCTCAATATACGTACCAACGTCATCGCCTTTTTTATAGTTAGTAAGATCGTAAGCATCTAAGGTGCCTAAATCATAATCTCTTACAACTAAGTAATTTCTTTGTTTAGTATGTGTTTTTACAATTTCAACATCATAACCTAGATCAAAATTCAAAGCGTTTACAAAGTCATTTGCTAAATTTGAGTGCTCATTTTCAGCACAAGATATCATAAGTGCCGATGACAAAATTAAAAGAATACTAAGTAACTTCATATAAATCCCCCATTGATTTTATTTGAAGTACTTAATTAACAACTGATTGCATAAATTGGAAATAAAACCTGTGGATAACTCTAAATATTGCGCACAGCCATATATATATTCTTTGTTTAAATATTAAAAAACCTAACGATTTTAGGCACAAAAAAAGGGTGGTTAATGCCACCCTTTTCTTAAATTATCTTAATTTAAATTAGTTCTTAATGAAAAGATCAGCTAATTTTTCAACACTCTTTTTTGAAACTCCATTCACTTTAGCTGCTTTAGAGAAAACTTTATCTAAAGAAGCGTTGTTACCAGAAATTTTATCAGCTAGTGCAGATTGAATTTCAGTGTAAGAGCTACCTAAAATAGCTTTTGAATACTGGTCATACTGGTAAGTCGTCATAGTTGCTTTATCTGAATTATTAAGTTGTAATGCTAATCCAGCAACTTCTTTAGCTCTAGCTGGAGCTAAACCAAACTGAACAGTTAACTGCTTAGTTGCTTTTTTAACTTTAATTCCATCAATTAGTTCTTGAGCCTTAACGTTATCAGCAGTTGTCATTTTAGTTTTAGAGAATGTAATTCCAGTGATATAATCTGTATATACATTTCCAAAGTTATAATCTAAGTCATAGAAAAAAGTATACTCATAATCATCAAGATAATAAGAAATATTATCTCCAGGATAGTAGTAAGAAAGATTATAAGCATCATAAGAATCTAAATCATAGTCATAAACTACAACGTAATTATACTGACGAGTATGAGTTTTAACTATCTCAACGTCATAGTTAAGGTCATAGTTTAAAGAAGCAACAAAGTCAGAAGCCAGTTGACTGTGAGTAAGACCACCGTTTCCACTTCCGCCACATGCTGTTAAAGCTAAAGCAGCTACTGATAATATTAACGTATTAATTAATTTCATAATTTTTCCCCTTATGTTTGTTATTTAAAATGGTGTCACTTTAATGTTATGGGATTGTATATTTACAAAAGCTATACCAAAGTAAGAACTGTAAATAATTTAGCTTTTAATTTTACTATTTTGTTTTAAATTCAATAACTTAATTCTAAGTCCATGGAACTAGCACAAGAAAATGCGCTGCATTAAGTAATGTCTTTATGACACTACTAATAAGACTTAAGCCTAGTCAGTATCAGAGTGACTCTAAAAAAGACTCAAGATGAGACATTGGCTTTCCGATAAACTATTGAATACAAAAAAAATAATGATTATTTATTGTGCAAATAAAATAACAGGAAAAAAATGAAACTTTATATTTACTTTATTATATTTATTCTTTTTTTTACTTCATTCACTACTCACGCAAAACCAGTTGGTAGTAAAATTATAGAAATTAAACGAACTCTTTCCCTAACTAATAGCAAAAACCACTATAAAGATTTTTATATAGATGCCGGAAAAGATAAAGGTTTAAAAGAAAATCACATTATCCCTGTTGTTAGAAGAAAGTCCTTTTATGACCCTTTAATGAACAAAAATATTGGTGATTTGTGGCTACCAGTTGGAGATGTAAAAATTATTCATGTGGGTGACAAACTCAGTGTAGCTCGCATTTATAAAGTACCTGAAAGAAAAAAATTACCAGAGGTAGAGTATCCTACTTTTATGATTGGCGATCGCATACTAACTAAAAAAGCAAGATTTATATCTAAAAAGAAATCTAAGTCTAAAGTTAAAAAATTAAAAAAGAAATACTCTAAAAAAAATTCTAAGCGTGGGGTTGCCAGTATACCAGACCAAAAAAGCCTTAGAAAACAAATGAGTAAAAAATTAAAAAGTAAGTATAGCTTTTCTGAAAAGCTAAGAGATGAAATTAATAAGCCTACTAATTTAAATAGTAAAGGCCGAGCTGGAGGTTCATCAGCTAGCCGACCTTACCGACTCATTGAAGATAATTAATTCACTTCCATTGGAACGTACCTATACTCCCAGTTTTTCTTATTTTTACATAAAAAGGTGTAGTGCATACTTGCTGAGTTTAATATTTTAGATGGTAGCAAAGTATAGCAATTTTCAGGCAACTCAACGTTTAAGTTTATAGGTGACACTAATGTCTTTTTATCACCATCAACAACCCAAGAGTAAACTCTACGACTATAAATTTCACTCGCATTTACAAAAATAGCAGGAGTTAACCCCGATGAACTATTAAAATATGATGGAACAATTACCTCTTCAAAGTTAAGTCCAGGTAAAAATTGAGTCACCTTCATTTCTTGTGATGAGTAAGATACTGTTTCACCTTGCTCAGTGGTCAATAATAGCTCACCTGAAGTTCTAAATAATGAGAAATAAACTTCACCATTTTTATAAGATATTAAATTACCATTTTTCAATAAAAACTCATCTGGATCTTTTGTTTTAACACTGACTGTATTTTCTGAACTAAAACGACTGCGCCCTAAACCTATATAAGTATTTTCAGCGCTTCTGAAACTACTATTTTTAAGTCCTAATAAAGTTCCTCTAGCCATCTCATCTAAAGCAAAATAAGTTAATATATCATCGCGGTCATCAATCCTTGAATCACCATCATTACTAAATGACAGACCTGTACCCTTTCCATGATCAAAAGGAACAACTTTAAAATCCATGTTTCCGTTTGTATCTCTAAAGATGTTAATAATAAAAAAATGGTTGGTATTTATACCTGTGACTTTTTGAACAGAACCTTCTCTCGCTACCTGAGCTTCTTTAGAGAAACTGGCTAAAACATTGACCTCAGAATTATCACCATTGCTTTCCAAAAACTTCCAAAGATAAAGCTGCATATCAGGATGCAAGACTTTAGAACTAATTAACCCTTGTTGATAAAAGTAATCTGCAAATTGTTCTTTAACTTGTTGTTTTAATTCTGGTGTTGAAAAAGTTCTCAACTGTAGGTCATTACTACTACCTATTCTTTCCATATAGTAAATTTGCAATGATATGTAATCTTGCTGAGAAAAGTTATTAATACTCATATTATTATCTAAGTCTGAAATAAACCCTTCAGCCATAAAAAATAAATCATTAAAATTTCCTAACTGGTTGACCAACACACGTGGGTGAGAAGCCATAGAGCTATATAATTTTTGTGTATCTCTATAGAAACTTTCTAAGTTTGGATTAATTAAACCATTAATTGTAAAATCAAAATAATAATTCAACAAAGACTTAAAGTGACCTCTCCCCTCTATACTTTGTCTCGGTTTTAACCTAAACACATTTAAAGTATTATATAGTGAGTTATCTAATATATAAAACTCTAAATACTTATCTATAATATTATTTTCTTCATCAACAATATCTACATCTGAACGAATAATATATTCCTTACCTGGGTTTTGAGGTAGTAAATCATATTTAAAAATTTGATACCTACTTCCGTTTGGTAAAAAAGCAGCTTTTTTTTGTATGAAACGTTTGCCGACTTGTCTTAACACATAAGCATTGATTCCTTCGACACCATCTTTTGTCGCTGGACTTGATACATAAAACTCTGTGGCTTCATCAGTAATACCTGTTGGCTTAACTCGTTGTATAACTGTTCTGCCTGCATCAAATAACTCTGGGTTTTTTTCTAAAAAAAGCTCTAATAAATCTTGTACATCCTTTGACATTACAATGGGCATTACAGTGGCTTTAGAAGCCAAATCTATGTATAATTCTGTTAACAGTTGAAAATCTTGTGTGTAGGTCTTACCTGAAAAATCTTGGTAGGAAATTGACACATTAAAAGCGACTCTTGAATCTTTATTAGCATCAATAACTTGACCTTGAATCCTAATATTTTTTTCTTCTGATGAGTTGAGCTTGCTAAATTTTAACTTAGATTTGTTTAATTTTATATTATTAGTTCGTACACTGACATTTACATCAATATTCTTAGATTTTTTCCATAGATTTTTAATGGGTAAATCTATTGAGAATTTCTGATTAACAACTTTAACCTGCATTAATTTTTTAAAATCAGGATAAATATATGGTCTTTCTACTTGGGTCACAGACTCTGAAAGCTGTAAAATACCGTTTAAAGCAAATTTATGATCCGCTTTTTTCTCTATTAAACTAGAAGCGAATAAGCGAGCTTTTACTTCATCCAATGAAATGTCATTATATATACCTTTTAAAATTGCAGCAGCACCGGCAACAAAAGGTGCTGCTTGGCTAGTCCCAGATTGAAAGTCATAGTCATCTGATTGACTAAATAAAAATGAAACTTCATCGGTTCTATGCAAACTTAAAATATTATCACCAGCTGCTAGCATATCCACTGTCGAACCATAATTAGAGAATGAAGCTATTGTCCCATTGTTTGTATGAGCCCCAACACAAATAACTCCAGGGTAAGCACAAGGAAATAAATCTACAGTTACATCATCATTTCCAGCTGCAGCAACTACCACTATGTCTAAATCAATTAAAGCTTGTATGGCCTTATTTAAACGCTCTGTGGTTAAACGTTTTGGCCAGCCAAAACTCAAATTAACTGCGTCTACATGTCGTCCATTTCTTTTAACTAAAGCCAAGTACTCTAACCCTGCAGCCACTTGATCAAGTAGGAATTTAAATTCTGACTCGATTGAAAATCTTTGCGCCTCTCCTCTTTTAAACTCTCTAAAAACTTTTACTGGTAGTACTTTTATACGATTTGATAAGCCTGATATCCCAATTCCATTAGAAACCCCGGCAGACAAAATACCAGCTAAATGAGTTCCATGTGAAAATGAACTATCATCACGCACATCATTGTTACCTAATTTATGCTCTATATAAGTAAAATCCCATCCCATGCAATCAGCACTAAAATCATACTCTGAAATTGTAGGAACAACTTTGGACTCTTCTTTTCTTGGCTGGGTTCTTTCTCCATTATCAACTCTATTTCTATTACGATCTCTCTTAGGCTTTTTAGGGCGTTGAATCTCACCGGGCTTACCAGCTATGTTACAGCGCTCATCGTCTCGTGCAATATTTTCTATAATATCAGGGTGATCATAATCTAAACCAGAATCAACAACAGCAACAACAACATCTCTATTGATTAATGATTCGTAATTTAAAATATAGTTCATCCAACTCACATCGTAGTCTTTAGACTCTCCAGACGTGCTCGACTTCGGCACACAAACCTTTCCTGATGAGCCTAGAAAAAAATCTTCAGCTGACAAGCTTTCAGGGTCAAACTGTGTTAACTCAAAATTGTTACCACAAATAGGCTCATATTCTAACTCACTTCTTTGCTGCTGAACAATTTGACCATAGTTCATATGTCCCCACTGCAGATTTAAATAAATGTCATTTACTTTATTTTCTAATTGAGGATGCAATTTTTCAAAAGGAATCACAGCCTGAGAAAATACGTATTGGCTAGTTAGTAAAATTAATAGATTTGTAAATAATAACCTCATCATAAAAATGACCTCAATATCCAGTTTAAGTAAAACTCTCCGTCACTAATTCCTAAACGATTTTTTATATACTCTAATTCGCCAAAAGTATGGTCATAGCTCGAGCCATTAACGCTTTTCTTCCTTGGCATTCCGACCTCATTAGCTAAGATAGGGCTAATTCTTTCGTCTCCTTTTCTGAAACCAGTCAGGTAACCTTTTATATAAAAATTTCTCACAGCATCTAACTCATCAGCATTATTCTCTGGGATATTTTCAAATAGATCTATAAAACCTTTAAAGTTAATTGTTTTTTGTAGCTCAACAATGAGCCAAACAACTTCTTTTGAGAATTCTTTAGTTTTATTTTCTCTTAAAAATTCTTTACTCCGTTTCAATGAATCAGACATTGGTTTTATTACTTTTTCTTGAATTTGTGTTTCAGTATCTCGCACATAATCATGCCTTATACGTCCCAATAAATGCTTATATATATGCTTCTCAAATGACCAAGGTGATAACTCAAACAGCTTGAAGAATCCCTCTTTATAAATAACTAGATCTATGCCAACACGATAAAGTTGCAGCCTTTCAACTTTTGATAATTCATCAAGATTAAAAAGTGGTCCTATACCTATATCCAACTTCTTATTTATTCCTTTAACTAATTTTTTAACACGTTTTTTCGACAGCCCCTGATCCACTCCCCCTTTCCAAGTAAAATGTAACTTTAAAAATGGGTCTTCAAAAACTGGGTTAATGTCAGCAAGCACACCAGGGTTTGGTTCAGTGACCCGGGCATCTAAAACCACACTCACACTTTGTGATTTTCCATATAATGTGTCTGCGGGATCATTACTCGAACTGATTCGTATTTGTCCATCAATATCATTTTTATTTAGAATATAATTAACAATATCTTGAGCTAAAGCTTGAAAGTTATTTCCATGCCTAGTTCCTCTTGAGACTCTTAGGTACCTTGTTGTCTCACCATCAGAAAATTTTGGAAATGAAGGCTTGTAAGGAGAGAAAACATCAATTTCATCTGCCATTGTCTGACTAGATTCATTTAAAAAGAAGAGCCTAAAATCAAGTTGGTTCTGTTTAAACTTATGTTTTATAACGTAAGGGGTATAGAGCTGATTAATTTTTAAGTTTTTATCAGAGTAGCTATAAGAATCCTGAAAGGTATTAGCACCAAGTGTTTCTATTAACACTTTTAAACCTTCTTGAAAGCTCGGGTTAATTACTGTTTCATCACGACCACCACCCAAGTCCTGCTCAATTTCAGGTACAAAATTATTTATGGTATGAAACCAAGTTTGTGCCTGACCAGATTTTCTTTTAAAGCCAACAGAGGCAATGGGTATAAACTTCCTAGCATCTACTTTCACTTCCCAAGCAATTTGATTGGCCTTAGTTTTATAAATAACTAGCTTATTTTCACTTTCTCTAACAATATGAACTCGAGATATATCTTCACTCTCAGCTATAAACTTAAAAACAAGCTGAGCACTAGCAGTAAAGTTTTGCTTATACTCACCTTCAAATGCAGGACCTATGCTGTTAGTAATAATTAATGACTCTCCAACTTTTAAATACTTATTTAAAGTCTCATTATTTTTTAATAGTATTTCTTTATAAGCGGCTTTTTCTTCATCACTCGCTTCAGGGTCATATGCTGGTAAATCGTCCACTTCTTTTCTGAAATCTCTCAACATTTTTGGAATTATTAATTTTGAGTAACTCTCATCTAGAGATTTTTTTATCGGCCCAACTAAATCTTCAGCCCCAGGAAGTTTAATCACTTTTATGGGTCGTAAGTGAACCCATCTTCTCATTATAGAATAGTCTAAATCAAAGCCAATAAAACCTCGCCCACTATTTTCAAAATTATTTAATAAATCTAAATTTTCAACACGAGTCACCTCTGTGTGAAGCCCACCCTTTATTATGTAGCCGAAGGTATCAACTAATTGAATTTGATTGTCTACTCCAGATTGACTGCCAATAACAATATTTCTATTCATTAACAACTGTGCCGAAGCTGTTGGAACCGTAAAAAATCCGACGGGAACTGCTTTTAAACTAGATTCTGGTAAATCTACACCATTTAGTTCTGCCACTTCAGCAGCTATTTGACTAGCTTCAAACTGGCCTTGTTCGATCGCTTTTTTTAGAAGTTCTGCAGAAATCTTATCTGCATTATCTACCATTAACTTACTATTAATATGTTTATTAATTAAAGTATCTAAAACCGAACTTCGTAGAATTGATCGAAAATAAGATACTATTTCTGAAAAAACTAATGGACTTTCTTGATCATGAAATGAAAACCTTGTTCCGTAACCAACCCACCATTTATCAGGGTTGTTGTACTCAGCTCCTCTTGTATCAACTTTTAATTTTCCATTTACAAGACGCTTTCCATAACTAATATTTAAATCTACTTCAAATTGAGCCGACATTTCAGGGTGAGTTTTAGCTGTAGATTCACCCAAACAGTAATAAGGTAATTTTTTATAAGCCAGTGCACCAACACAGTCTATATCATTAGCAAAGAAATACTTTTGAATATAGTTTCTCCGAGCTATTAATAACTCGGTTAATATTAAGGCTACCTCTTTTGGATAATAAGCCTCTTCCACTAAGTGCTCAAAATCTTTTCGACTAAAACTAGATAGCTTTCTCGCCATCCATTTTAAATCATAAATATCAGGTGAGAATTCATTAATACCACCTGCAAAGCCATGTGTAAGGACAATTTCTTGCTTGGTGATATTAAACGGAATTGGTGATAAAGAGTTCACTGATTCAGGAATATCAATTAAGTTGTAAGCTAAAAGTAATGAGTTATAAATTCTCTTTCGTTTATGGCGGTCATGCTGTAAATTACCAATTGATAAACGCAAACCTGACGTTTCTTTGTAAATTACAACATCTTGTAACTCTAATATCACTTCATCTTCAGAGTTTGTCGCTTTAGAAAAATCCCAAATCATTCTAACTGGATGTTTAAACTCGCCGGTTTCAGGGTCTCTATCTTGAGTGGGGTCAGGTATTCTTTTAATATTAGTCACCCATCTCATTGGGTCTTCATTGGTGTTGTTACTTAATCCAAATCCTGAACTCGCTCCTGATCTCCTACCATTTAAACTTCCATCTAAAAATTTAATAGCAACGGTACTATTAATAAACTTGATTTTAATATTTGATAGATACTTAAAGCCATCCTCTTTAAAACCTAACTTTCTGAGTAAAGTTTTTCTAAGCATTATATTATGAGTTGTTGGACCTAAAAATATTCTATATTGAGTTTTCTCAGTAAATGTTACTTCTTTACTTGATGGCTCTGAGCCCACTTCTTTGGATACTCTAAAATCAAAAAGTTGATTAGCTTTAAAGGCACCAAGGTCTATAAAATCTAAAGTATCACCAGACTCAACAAAAATATTATCTAGCTTTTCAAATATTTTTTTAGTGTTATCTCCACGTAATAAATCTACGCCATTTTTTTCATCGTAATTTAAACCATCATCAACAAGAAATAGTTTATCTACCCAGTTTCTCTGAATGTCCTGTGGAGCAGGGCTCAGTTTAGATATGGTGCTTTGACGTAATACCTCTTTATCTTGTTCGGATAAATTTTTATTTTTTAAATGTCTTCGATTTTTAATCCACTGGGTTTCAAGCTTTTTTAATTTTTCTGCTGATAAAACCTTACCATTATAAACTAAATCAATTGCAGGAAGTCTTGCTTCTGGTTTTGTGATATCAAATAATGGAACTTCACCTGGAATATTAACTGCAAAAGTTGTTGTGGAATAAATTGCAACAAAAAATAAAATATATAATAAATAAGAAAATCTAACCACTTGTGACCCCCCCAGGTTAATGCCTAATAGCATACTGAAAGGATCAATTCATTATGGATCTGTATTAATGAATTCTTTATAAACTCATTGGATTTTTTATAATTCAGCGCTTGGTTCTGGTGCCTTTGGTAGCTTAACAGTTACTCCTAAATGGTCCATTTTACTCTTAATAGTTTCGCTTGGGTTTTGTACTACACGCTGCTGTAGCTTAGTAAATATAGGTTCTCTAATTGCTAGTTTATTATCTTGTAAAACACACTGACGAGCCAGTCTTTTTTGAATATTAATAACTACAGGAGCTTTAAGGTTAGCAGTCATATTAGTTGGGTCTTCAGGAATAGTTATTATATTAAAAAATACACATTTTTCATTAGAATCTGATTCTATTTGATGGAGATCTCTAGAGCTTATTTTAAATGTTTTAGAAGCTCCAAAAAGCTCGGGCTCTAATACTGGAAATGCCACATTAGCGTCTTCACAACTTTGTAACCAAGCAAAAATATCGTCTTGTGGGTCATCAAGTATTACAAAAGTTCTAAGCCCCGAAAAGCCTAATAAGCCCTCTTTAAAGGTAATTAAGTCTCCTTCAGTAATAGAAACTTTACCAAATCTTGATGTTAATATTTCCATAAACTCTACCCCCCGGTACCTTTCCAAGCATATCCCCATTAATTCAGACACGGCAAGCTCTAATAATGGAAAATTTGAATTTATTTCAAGACAAAGGTATGGCTAAAATTTAGTTTAAGTACTTAAAATTTATGAGGAAATCTGAAATTAGAGAGTGAGAAAGTTATTTATTGTTTTTTAATAAATCAGACACAGAGCGTGTTTTATCAGCAGTTAAGCCAGCAGATGCTTCATTTTGAGTTTGAATTGAGTCGTAAACTTCTTCGCGGTGTATTTTGGTTTCCCTTGGAGCCTCTATGCCTAAACGCACTTGTTTACCCTTTATTTGAACAACTCTAATTTTTATGTTGTCATCAATGGCTATTGATTCACCTAGTTTTCGAGTTAATACTAACATTTCTTGCTCTCCATTGACATCCTAGTCAAAGCACAAATTCATTTCATGAAGGTGCATTACTATTTCTACCCCTAAGAAAAGTCAAGATAAGCTATTCCCAATCAGGTAATTTAGCCTATTTAGGTGTAAATCTTACTTATTTGATCATTAATTTGTAGCTTTTATAGAACGAAAAGGCTTATTTACCTTATAAAGTCATAGAGTGTTGTCTGCATTAGCTTACTAGACGTCTGGAGCGTGGCTTCTAAGCTATTTTGAGCCGCTCCGATATCGCTAACAACCTCAAACATATCTGCATCTTCGTTGTTTGAAATATTCTTTTGTATATCTATATTTTGCTTTTGTAAGGTTTCAAAAGCGGCATCTATGGTTCCTATGCGAGAACCTAACTGCGATCTAGCCATGACCACCTGATTGATTGCTTCGTCTAAGTGGTCTAAAGAGTCTTGAATTGCAAATTTATCATTAGTTTTAAGTGCAATTTCAAGCTTATTTACAACAGCAAAAATATTAACGCCGGTGTAGTTTTTAAACCCGTAAGTATCTCTTCCCTCAGCAGCCCCTCCGCTATCTTGTAATTCAGTTGGGTGTGGGTTTAGCTTGCCAATATTTTCATAATTTAAATCTCTCAACTGAACAACTCTATAAGCCTCATCTAAAGGCGTTGGTCTTTCAAGCTCAGCATTTATTGAGCTTGGGGACCTTAAAGCAGGCTGACCATCTGATAATAGTTCTGGTCTTAACTTTTCATTTTTACTTAATTGTAAGGTTTGATTATCTGGATTTTCCGTATTTTCTAAAGGCGAACTATTTAACCCACCAGGCAGTGGCAAACCGTGTGGCTGATTATCAGGTGAGTAAATTGCATCAGCTCTTTGGTCATGTAGTTCCTCCGTTGTACGAGCCTGTCTGACTGTAACATGAGCAATGCCATCACCAGATAACCCCTGACCTTGAAAAATTTTAGACCCTGGTAAGTTCATACCAAAAAATGAATCCTTATCTACATGAACAAGCATCTCACCCATGTCGCCATTGTAA
>CALJPJ010000257.1 GCA_937980625.1 uncultured Bdellovibrionales bacterium | reverse complement strand
CCCCTACAAATAGTTTTATAAAGCTAAAAAAACAGGCTGAGCGCTTATACATAGTATATTTATATATAGTTGTCCAAAAATAAGGCATAACGCTGAAATGATACGCTACAGGCAAAGCCTTTTCATTGACCAGATATTAATGATCAAGCAAAGTGCTGGTGTGATTAATGGTATTCAAGAGCAGATTATTTTAGTTTGTAAAAATTTGTATTCCAAAAATATGTTAGCCGCTGCTGACGGTAATATTAGCTATAGACTTTCAGATGATGAAATATTAATTACCCCTTCTGGTGTGTCAAAAGCTAGAGCCAAGGCTGAAGATATTTGTATAATCACATTAAATGGGGAAGTAAAAAAAGGTAAGCCCTCAAGTGAGCGATTAATGCATCTTGAAGTTTACAAAAATTGCCCAGAGGCCAAAGCTGTAGTTCATGCTCATCCACCTTATGCCATTGCTTGGTCAGTTGCCCACCCGGAACTGAAAGAGTTACCTGCCACCTGTTTATCTGAAGTTATTTTAGCTGCCGGTAGAATTCCTTTTGTACCATATGCCAGGCCATCCACTTTAGAGATGGGTAGCCACTTAAAGCCTTTTTTGCCAGATTGTCGTTTAATGATTTTAGCAAGGCATGGAGCTTTGAGCTGGGGCGAGAGTTTAGATGAGGCTTTTATGGGGATGGAGCGGCTAGAGCATTCGGCACAAATTTTATATTTGTCGCAAAATTTAAAAGAGTTAACTCATCTCCCTGAATCTGAGGTTAAAGCACTGAAAGAAATGAGAAAAAAAATAGGACCTAAAACTTTATGAGTATTGAAACTTTATCTTTAAAATATAAAAACTCCAAACTACTTTTGCTAGACCAAACTGTATTGCCCTTTGAAGAGTCTTGGGTTGAAGCTAAAACTCCAGAAGACATGTACAATATTATTAAGACATTAAAGGTAAGAGGGGCTCCACTTATAGGAGTTACAGCGGCATTAAGTTTGTCTCTTTATGCGAAAGAAGAGGCAAGTAGTGAGCTTTTTAAAAGCAAAGCCATGTACCTAAGAGAAAGCCGCCCCACAGCTGTAAATTTAATGGTGGCCATTGATCGCCTAATTGCGGTGGCAGATAAAGACTACAGCTTTGAAAATATAGAAGCTGAAGCCATAAAAATATTTCAAGAAGATGTTAACTTATGTGAACAAATTAGTATTCATGGAGCCAAACTAATTAATGAAGGGGATGTCATACTCACGCACTGTAACACAGGCGGACTAGCCACAGCAGGAATGGGAACAGCTTTGGGGGTTATTCATAAGGCTCACACTCAGAAAAAAAATATTCATGTTTATGTTGATGAAACTAGGCCCTTATTACAAGGTGGTCGCTTAACAACATGGGAGCTCGATAAACTAAAAGTTCCTTATAATTTAATTTGTGACAATATGGCTGGTTTTGTTATGAAAACCAAAAAAGTAGATAAAGTTATTGTTGGGGCAGATCGAATTGCACTCAACGGTGATTTTGCCAATAAAATTGGGACCTACTCTTTAGCTGTTTTATGCCAATACCATGGTATTGATTTTTATGTTGCAGCTCCTTATACAACTATTGATTTCGACTGTGAAACTGGAGATAGTATTCCTATTGAGCAAAGACAGCCTTTTGAATTAAAAGGGGTAAGGGGTCATTATGGGCAAGTGCAGTGGGCTAAAAAAGAGGGTGTGTCTTCTTGTAATCCGGCCTTTGATGTAACTCCTGCTGAGCTAGTGACAGGCTGGATATTTGATAACGGCGTATATAACAAAGACAACATTAAAAATATTAAAGATATTTTGGGGTGAGTAATATGTTAGGTATAATTGGCGGATCTGGGTTTGAAAAGTTTGATGGTTTTGAGGTGGTTGAAGAGTTATCAGCTGAAACTCCATTTGGTCAGGCTTCCAGTGGTTTTAAAAAAGTCAAAATTGATGGAGTTGAGTGTTTATTTTTATCCAGGCACGGTAAGGATCACGAATTATTACCTTCAGAAATTAATTTTAGAGCCAATGTTTTTAATTTTAAAAAACATGGGGCTAAAGCAGTTGTTTCCTTTTCAGCAGTTGGTAGTTTAGCCAAAGAGTTTAAACCCGGTGATATGGTTGTTCCTACCCAGTACATTGATCGCACCAAGGGTTTACGTAAACATACTTTTTTAGGTGAGGGCTTAGTTGGCCATGTTTCTTTGGCCAAACCCATTTGTCATAAAATGTTTGAAACAGCTATTGAAAAATCAAAAGGCAAAGATTGGGATAGTCATTTTGGGAAAACTTATGTTTGTATTGAAGGGCCTTATTTTTCGACTCATGCTGAATCAAAATGGTTTTGCTCCATGGGAGCAGATATAATTGGTATGACACATTTTCCTGAGTTTGCTCTGATGAGAGAAGCTGGCCTTGCTTACTTACCATGTTGTTTTATTACAGACTACGACTGTTGGGATGAGAGTATTGAACATGTCACCTTACAAGAGGTGATTAAAGTAATGAGGGGCAATAACTCTAAAGCCTTTAGCTTAGCCAAAGATTTAGTGGCAATGGGTGAAGGTCTATGGCTAGGGAGTGATTGCTTTGACCAAGGGCTAAAAACAGGGTTAATGACTCCTAGAAAAAATATACCGGGCTCTGCTCATGCCTGGATTAATACAATTTTAAATTAGTACTCTACGACCACTGCCAAGGGAGGCGCTATGAAGTTAATAATAGGGATTGTTACAGTCTTACTAACTATAAATGCTTGGTCCTTAACTGTGACGAGCCTAAATACTCAGTGGTATGGTCGGGGTGGTATTCTTGAAGGTTCACCACAGGATGAGTATCGAGATGAACGAATCTATGAGTTTTTAACCAAGTCCATTCCTGCTAGTGATGTTATCGTGTTTCAAGAAGTTACAGATGTGGCTCGTATTTCAAAACTATTTTATAACCTTAAGTGTGCAAGCTACGGCACAGAAAGAGCTGCTCATCAGCATATAGTTATTTGTGTGAAACCTAACCTTTATGTCTCATCCGAAGTTGAAGAGGCTGTACGAGTTAAAAAGTTTGGTTTGCGCCCAGGAATGATTGTAAATATTTTTGATGGTGTCGGGGCTGAGGTTTCTATTGTGGGCCTACATTTAAAAGCTAGACAGGCTCACACTGAACTTCGCTTGCAGCAAGTGCAAGCATTAGCGAATTCTAAATTAATTGGTAAAAAGGCCATTTTAATTGGCGACTTTAATACCTTTGATAGGAGAGCCACTGATAGAGAGCTAGATGATTTTGAGTATATGAGTTTAATTTTAAAACCATTTAATTATGTTTTATCAGAAAACGAAAGTAACACCTACACTTACCTTAGCTATGCTCGTCACACTTTAGATAGAGTATGGTCACGAGGGGTAAATATTAATTCCCATAAGGTGTACGGCCCTTGTCGTGAGGGTTCAGTGGCAGACCCATTTAGTAACGTTGGCTTTTTTAGGCGGTTTGTTTCAGACCACTGCGCTATTCAAGTTACAGTAGAATAAATTTAAGTTAATATCAGAAAATATAATATGATTAGAAGTAGAGTGTAGCTCCGGTTCTAGCAGGTAGATACTTTTTACCTATGTAATTTATAAATAGATCTGTAATATTTATTAAACTTTAATTTGGTATTAAGATTGAGCCTCCTGTTGTATTTATGGGGATACATAATTTCGGGGGCAAAGTGAAAGTATTATTAGTTCGATTAATGATGATTAGTTTTTTATCTATTTTATTAATTTCTTGTTCTAAAAGTAGTAACAAAATAAAGCCGGTAAATAATGGCAAAGTGGCTCAGTTTACTGATAAAAAAACAGATCACAACAGACTACATTTTCATTATAATGGCAAAAGTATAACATATATTGGCCAAGAAAAAGTGAAAGCTTTTAAGGTCGATAACCCAACAGCAGTTCCAGATAAATTATTATCACAATACCAAGGTTTAATTTTAATTGATAATAACGATAATGCTATTTATAAGCTTGCTAAAAAAAGCTTTGTAAGGTTTGTGAGTGAGCATGACGACAAATATATAGTTTATCAATATAAAGCTTATTTTTATTTAGATATTCCATCTGAAGTTTCAATCTCTGAAGCCAAAGAATTACATATTCAAAATTTAGAAAAAGATAAAATTGATGGAATTGTTCAGATTTCAAATGTAAGCAAAGCCTATGTGCCACCAAAAAATATGGATGGCTGGGATGGAAAGTCGGCTATATTTAAATTAATGGGAGA
>CALJPJ010000256.1 GCA_937980625.1 uncultured Bdellovibrionales bacterium | reverse complement strand
GCTCTATTAACTGTCCTAAGTAAGATAAAAATGAACTATCTAGGTGTCCAGCGCCTTTGGGAAAGTAGCCCAACACCCAAACAACCACAGTGACTGTAAATATAATTCCCCCAGCCTTAGACACAAAAGACCAGGTTGTTTGTAGCGATTTAATTATAATAGATTTAATATTTGGTAAACGATAAGATGGAAGTTCTAAGATAAAAGGTGCATCTGATATTTTTTGTGTAGCTTTGCTTTTAGACAACAGTATAGATACCAATAAAGCCATCAATACACCTAACGCAAATAAGAGAAAAAATGTAAGACCTTGCAAGCCAATCAGCCCACCAAAATATGTCGTTGTAGGAATAATTGCTGAAATTAACAGAGCATAAACAGGAAGCCTCGCCGAACAGCTCATTAAAGGCACAGTTAAAATTGTTATAAAACGTCTGCGCGGTGACTCAATTGTTCTGGCTGCAAAAATGGCCGGTATAGCACAAGCATGTCCAGTTAAAAACGGGATAAAGCTTTTCCCTGACAAACCAAAAAACTTTAATGGCTTGTGACAAATCATTGCCGCCCTAGCTAGGTAACCAGAGTCTTCTAAAAAACTAACAATCAATGTTAAAAAAAATATTTGTGGAACAAACACTAAAAAAGATCCAACACCACCAAATAAAGCCTCAGCAGTAAAATCTTTTAAAACTCCATCAGACATATAGGAAGTTACAAACTCTCCAGACTTACCAATAATAAATTCAATAAAATCCATAAATGGCACAGACCAAGTAAATATAGATTGAAATAATACAAGCATGATAAGTGCAAAAGTTGTAATCCCTAAAAATGGAGATAAAAAGAATTTATCTAATTTCGTTTGCTTTAAAAATAGTACATCTGTTTTTATCCCGTAATCACTTGAAATCTGTTTTGCAACTTCAAAGCTGGGTTTAGTACTTGTATAGTCGTTTAAAACATACTTTTTATCGCCTAAGTATTTCTTTAAGTTGTCTAGGCCTAAACCTGTTTTTGCTGAAATCGGAAATACTCTTGCACCTAACTTCTTGGATATTTCATCAGTATTAATACTTAAATTATTATTTTCAATTTCGTCCATCATATTTAAGGCAAATACAGTTGGAACTTTTTTTTCAATAGATCTTTTAAGTATTTCAACACCGATAGTTAAACTTGCTTGTAAGTTTGTCGCATCAAGCACACAGACTACAAGGTTAATTGATTTTTCATTCAAAAAACTTTGAAATTTTTTAATGGCAACATTTTCATCTTTAGTCGTTGAGTTAAAGCTATACATACCAGGAAAATCAATAAGCTCTAGATCGTTTGACTTTCCTTTTTTAATATCAACAGTGATACCAGGGAAATTAGTTACTTTCTGGTTTAAACCAGTTAAAGAATTAAATAATAAACTTTTACCTGAGTTAGGCTTTCCTATAATCGCGACTGAAGACATTAACTAATAAGCTCCACTTCAATATTCTGTGCAATAGATTTTTCTAAAGCAAAAACTCCATTTTCTAGTTTATAAACTCTTGGGCCACCAAAAGGTATCCACTGTAAACAGCCTATCTCTTCAGATTCCAGTATACCCAAGTCTCTAATTTTAAAAGATACGTCTTTAGAAACTTTTTTAAGGTCTTTCACTCGACAGTTTTCATTTGGCTTAAGGTTCCACAAAGTCATAAGCGCTAATTATCACTCCCCTATATTAGAGTCAAAAAAAGGAGGCTATTCGAGAGCTTAGTGAAAGCTTGTTGATAATAACATGTCCAGTAAAAACAGATACTTAAAGCTGCTTCATCTATTTTTTAATAAAAAACCATTTTAGCTTAGCTTATCACACACATTCTTTAAATAACTCTCCAAATTCTAAACTTATTTAAATTATAATGTGCTCAAACAGCTCTCTGAAGGAGAGCTCTACTCACCATGATTTAAATAAGTTTAGAATTCAGAGAGTTATTTAAAGAGGTTTATACAGTTTTCTCATACTTGTCTTTAATCAAATCTAGCGAAACTAAAAACCTTCATTTTAATGACAAACTGGTAAAATAGGCTCTTCTTTTTGAATAGAAATATAAGTTTGATAAAACTCAGAATAGGCACCAGTATTTTGCCAATCACTCAATTGACTACATACTAAGTCATTTTGCTCGTTATCTAATTTATCGTACCCACCATAGTGATTCCAACCAAACCCCCACTGGTAGGTTCTGTGCTCAATACTAGGAGCATTTGTCATTGCCTCTGGGTGCCCCATTACCCTAACAACGCTATAGAAAATCTGTGCTGCTAATTTATCAACCTTTTTCATACACTGCCTTAGGCGGGCATCAGCTAGTAAGCGTTGATTACTTGTACCACCAGCCCAATAAGCGATGTCATGCTCAATACAACAATGCCCCCAATTCTTTTTAGAGATTTTTAAAAGACTTTCAGGTGCCACAGAGCAAAAGTCCGTTTCAAAAGAATTAATACTCTTAACCGCCCCTAAGACACTTAGATCAACAACAACACCAGCTTGATCATCTGCAAATGCATTGTTAGCAACAGTCAATGATAAAAAAATAATTAAAAAATTTAGTTTTATAATCTTCATATATAGGTTTCCATTGTTAATATTATTTACATTCATAAAATATTTTCAGCTGTAAAAAGCCTATCTTTATAAAAAGTATTATACAGCTAAAATATTTATTTCAGACTACGATACTGCAATCAAAATGCCACTAATTTTAATAATATGAGTGAACATTCTGTCATTAGTTTTTTAGATGGTGCCATATAATTTATTAATTTTATTAATTTAAAAATAGATACTATAACTCATGTAACAACTCTAAAATGAGTTTTTTATAATCTAGAGGACTTTTTATTAATGTTTTACATTTTTGCTGCTGTCATTTTATTCGGACTCATTCATCCTTTTAGCAAACTAATACTAGACACAGGTATACCTCTCAGTATTTTTTGCTTATCCTATGTTGGCATTCGATTAATAATTCAAATACCAATTATTTTAGTGGCTAAACTACCACAACTAGCTATACAAAAAAATAACTTGTTATTACTTATAACTTTTGGCTTCATAGGTGCTGGCTTACAGTTTTTTGAGTTCAAAGGAATTAATGAAGGGTTATCGCCTGGTTTAGTTACTTTTGTAATGTTCTCCTACCCCATTTGGTTAGCCATAAACAACATAATACTCAAAAAAAATAGCTATATAATCAATGTTGTAACAGCTATGTGCTCAATACTAGGCTTATTACTTATATCAGGCAGCTCCTTAAAAGAACTTCAAATTAACTTTCAGCTTTTAATGTATCCATTTCTAGCAAGTATTTTTATAGCTTTATGGATTATTTTATCGAAAAAACTAAGAAGCAAAAATATTAGTACTATTCACATCTCTTTTTTTTATGATTTTTTCTCATTTTTTGTTTTATTACTTATATTTAGCTCAAACTTAAAAACTGATTTTAATGTTTTTATGACATGGCTTACATTTAAAAAGTCTATTTGGCTTATCGGCTATGCAAGCTTAATGGGTTTATTTCCAAACTTGCTTTATTACTATGGTAGTAAAAACATCTCTAGCTATACTGCTGGCTTAATCATGGCTTCTGAACCACTATTATCCACTTTATACTCATCAGTGATTTGGGGGAATACTTCTAATTATATGTTTTGGCTGGGAGCTATTCTTATAATTAGTGCTAATTTAATAAATAATAATAATAAATTTATATTAAAAATAAAAAATTCTATTTAACAAGGAGAATATATAATGTTTTTACAAAAAATTTTAATAATCATCTCACTCATAACTATTTCAATGAACGTAAAAGCTTATGACTGCAATCAGGCTGCAACTGAAATGGCTGGTTTTCATAATATGGTTTTATTTGGTGACCCTACAGATACCATTTATGCCTACCACTTACCTTTATTTGCTGGTTCAGTAAATGGCCAAAGCGGACATGTAAACATGCATACTTATCAAGGGCTATGGTCTGTGAATCTTGACTCAAGTACCCTTTCTGCTTATGACCAAAAATTTATACTGAAGCAAACCTCAACCGCCCAAGTCCCATTTTTTTCATTTAGCCCAAAGAGTAAAGCATTTAAGGTTCCTGAAATGATTTGTAATAATAAATTTACCACTCAAGCTATTGTAGCATACGGACATATTGAAAGTAATCCCAACTTTCCAAGCCCAGAAATTTTAACCAACCAACTTTCAACAATTACAAAGGTAGATACACTTTTTGCTCAAAAATTTAGTGGAGAGTCTAAAAACCAACTCACTTACATCCTTTTTGGAACACAAAAGCAATATTACTTAGCTCATTACTTAACTGACGATGAAAATAGCTTTGATCAAATTTTAGCGATCGACTCAATACCAAAAGAATTAGAAAACGAACTAATGTTCTCTAAAAATATTATTATTGAAATTCCAAATACTCCGACAAATCAATTGGCCATAGTGGAAGAAAATGAAAGTAACAGCAGCTTAAATAATAAATATAAAATACCAAGCATCGCAAATAGCATAATAAAAATAAACTTCAACGCGAATAACTCAAGTCTGAATGGAAATATTAAAATCTTAGGGGAAGTTTACTTTAATTCAAACAGTGACCTTTCTATTGAATAACATAAACTTAAAAGGCAAAGTAAGATTTACTTCACCTTTTAAAATTTTATAATTTCAAAATAAATACAATTTAGTCGTATAAATCAGGATCAACAGATAATGTTGGTCTCGTCTCACAAGTTAAAGACAATGCTTCAGTAGGGCCTTGCTCTTCTAAAGTGAAGTTTGCACTCGCTCCCATTGGGATTCTACCAATTGTATATTCAGCATTAGGCGCCAACAAAGTTGCTCTATCGCCTTCGTATACTCTTACATCACCCAACTCATTTTTATAATCAAAAACTGTTGTCCCAAATGGAGCAATTACCTTAGCTTTATTGTTAGTAATTCTAATTTCTATTCCATCGTCACCATAATCACATGAAAAACTCCAGTGATTAGCATAAGCCGCACTTGAAAAAACTAAAATAGTAAAGGTTAAAAATAAATTTTTCATAATACTTCTCCTAAAATTTTAAATTATTTTAGTTGAAAATTGCATTAAACGTACCAACACTCTAGTCCAAATAATTTTAATTTGATAAAGACTTATGTATGATAATTAGTCATAAGGATTAATCGTAATTAAAATATATTAGTTTTTCAAGTAACTTACTGCTCGTAATAGTTTATAATCAAATCTAAAATTATTACATATTAAAATACTATTTTTCCAGACAGATTCTACGACTACTTAAATTATTAATTTTACAGTTATTTAGTTGATCTTTAGTTTTACCCACTGAAAATGAAAGACACTGAGCCCTCGAACTAAGATGAGAAAAATCATTACAAAAATCAATCACATGGAGTTCAATTTTTTTATTTGGTAAACCATCTATGCACTGCCTCTGCGCCTCTAATTGGATATAATCATCACAGAAATCAACCTCTAATGATGTTCGACCAGCCATAAAGTTTACACATTCAAGTCTATCATTTAAATATCTGAAGTCGTCACAAGCCTTGCTGACATGTGTTTCAATTACTTTCTCTGGCAAGCCTTCAATACAGTTCCGCTTTGTATCTATACCCATAAAACCTTTACACAAGTCAACAGCTGCTGGAGAATAACCTGTCATTAAGTTTAAGCATTCAATTCTTGGGTTCATGTACAAAAAATCATCACAAGCTTTTACAATATGAGGTTCAATGATCCTATCTGGCAACCTATTTATACACTCTTCAAAATTATTATAATTTCCAAAGTCATTACAGGTTTCTACCTCAAAAGTACTTCTTTTTTTAGAAAGCTCCATACATTTTAATTCATATTCACTGCCCATAAATCTTTTACATTCTTTAAAAATTAACTCATGAGACCCACCAGCAGAATTTAAACAGGCGTTAAAATCTTTAAATTTTGTACAATACTTGATTATTTGTCCAGAAAACTGTGGATTCGATTTAACACCTAATTGTTTACAATCTGACCTTAAACTGTCTATTTTAAGTTTTTCTTTTTTAGAACTTTGCAAGCATTGTAACTCTCCATATGAATCAATATCACTACACTGTTCATCACTAAAACTGTTATCTTTACTGCAGTAATATTGTTTTCGAAGATTACTTTCAACTTGAGGGTCTAAATTATCAGGAATACATGAAACTTTATCAAATCGAACATGCTTATAGCTCCACATACCTTTTAAATCAACTAAAAGAGGGATTGCAGTTACACCCGGAAACTAATCCTGCATACCCCGCGGGCTTCCCCAGCGGATAATGTAATTATCTTTGACAACTGAATATTTGAAATTGTGTTTTATTATGTTGAAACTGATTTTG
>CALJPJ010000255.1 GCA_937980625.1 uncultured Bdellovibrionales bacterium | reverse complement strand
CTCTTAACAGATAGATACATGGTTATCGATTCAATTATACAGCGATCTAGATCGAGGGCCTTACTTGAAGGACACTCTAAACACCTTTCTCAACTTCAACATGTTGAAAATGGAGCGGATATAAAAGTTGGTGATCTTGTGGTTACCAGTGGCCTGCACAAAGTTTTTCCAAAGGGTTTTCCTATTGGACAAATTATTGATATTAGCAAAGGCACACAAAATACAATCAAGCAAATACTAGTTAAACCAGCCATAAACCCGCACAAAACAGAAGAGTTATTCGTCATACTTAACGCTCATAGTGAAAACTTTGAACCAAAAGCTATCACCGAAGAAGAAGAGATTATAAATTTACAAAAAAATAATCTTGATAAAAATAAAACATCCATTATATCAAATGAGAAAAAGGATTCTTTAGTTCAATGAAGTATCTTTTATTTTTGTTAACTCATAGTTTATTATTCTTTTCTATCTTACTGATTTTGATGTCTTTACAAGGCGCTATATGGATACAAATTTTTTCTCCATTTCCAAGCCCATACTTATGGCTCACTTATATCATTTACGGTGCTTTTTACAGGTCTACAATTGAGGCTATAATTCTAACCTATATCGTTAGCCTCGTAGCCACATCATTTCTAGATTTACCTTTAGGACTCTTTTTGTGTTGTAATGCTCTTATAATGTTAGCTTTACTAATTTTGAAGTCTCGATTTATGATTATAAGACCACCATTTTTAGCTTTGTTGACCTTATTTATTTCTTTTATATATCCAGTTCTTCACCATGTTCTATCTATTTTAACTGAGTCTAACCCAAACAAAGACTTTGAATTTATCAATTGGTTTATGTGCTCTACATTAACAGCACTCATTTCCATGTATTTGTATCAATTTTATATTTGGTTTGACTCTATAATGAACAAACAATGGCCAGCTGAAGTTGGGCGGTATTAGTCTATGTCTAGTATTATTGGCAATAGTCAAAATCAAACAAAAGAATACTCTAAAAGATACTTTCTTTTTTATATTGCCTGCTCAGCTCTGCTTTTTTTACTCCTGTTCAGGCTTTGGCACTTACAAATTATAAGTGGAGAACAACTCAAAACTTTTTCAGATAAAAATAGTTTAAAAAAAACTAAACTCGCTGCTCCTCGTGGCCTAATCTTAGACCGAGAAAATGAAGTATTAATTAATAACTTACCAGGTTTTATGGTGACTATTTCACCTCAATATACAACTGATTTAAACGATTTATCTTCAGCTCTTGAGTCGGTTATTGGTATTAATAAAAATGAAATTATCAGTAAAGTAAAAAAAAGTAGACGTCGTAACGGCCCGTTTTTACCAGTCCCTATAAAGAAAAACCTATCACGTGAAGAAGTTTTTAAATTAAAAAGGCTAAGGGTAGATTATAACGGCCTAGAAATCGAAGAGACTCAACTTAGAAACTACCTGCTTGGCAATAATGGTGCTCAACTTTTTGGTTTTGTTCGACAAATTTCACGAGGTGAAATTAAAAACTTTAGTACTCGATATAAAGACTTATCATTTGAACAAGGTGACATCATTGGAAAAAAAGGCATCGAACGCTCTTGGGAGGCGGACTTAAAAGGAAAAAATGGTGCTGACTTTATTGAGGTTGACGCCAGAGGGCGTAAAACTTATAAGGCCTCTGCTAAATTTTTAAATATGGAGCCCAAGCCTCCCATTCCTGGACACTCCTTGGTTCTTACTCTTGATAAGGATATTCAAGAAGCTGCTTATAAAGCTTTTCAAAGAGATGATTGGGTCGGCAACAGAGTTGGAAGTATACTCGTCATGAGAAATAATGGTGAAATACTCGCATGGGTAAGCACCCCCTCTTATGACCCCAATAACTTCTCCACCGGAATATCGTCCAAACTATGGTCGAAACTAACAAATGACCCCAATACTCCACTTAGAAATCGTGTGATTCAAGATCACTACTCCCCTGGCTCAACAATGAAACCCATTATTGCTTTAGCTGCACTCCAAGAGAAAATTGTTGGTCCCTACACCAAAGTATACTCGCCAGGTAGCTATACACTTGGAAATGCCACCTTCCATGATTCCCACCGCAATGGCCATGGTCATATTAATATTATGGAGGCTATTGAAGCTTCAAGTAATGTATTTTTTTATAAAGCGGGGCAAAACCTAGGTATTGATCGAATACATCGCTACGCTAAACTTTTTGATATGGGAGAAAAAACGAATCTGAACATTGGTTATGAAGTTTCTGGACTTATACCCTCCCGTGAATGGAAAAAGAAAAAATTAGGCGAAGTTTGGACACAGGGAGAGACTTTATTAACTGCTATAGGACAAGGACCTGTCCTGACTACAGCCCTACAAATAGCAAAGGCATATAATGTTATTGCTCAAGATGGTAAAGTTTATAAACCTTTTCTAGTTAAAAAAGTTCTAGATCATAACAATAACGTGATTAAAATTTTTGAACCCAAAGTGATTGCCGATATTACTAAACCCACTGAAAAGCGTGAAACTTATATTGATAAGAAGTACTTTAAGTATGTGCAAAAAGGAATGAGAGATGTTTTCCATGGTGACCACGGCACGGCAACTTGGTACAAAATTAAAAACTTTGAAATGGCCGGTAAAACAGGAACAACACAAGTCCGACGTTTCTCATCCAAAAATATATATAAACCATGTAAAGAGAAAATCGCCAAATACCGCCACCATGGTTGGTTTGTAGGTTATGCTCCTTTTAAAAATCCTGAAATTACAATTGCCGTACTCGCTGAACATAGTTGCTCAGGCGCTCTCGGTGGCGCAGGCCCTTTTAAAGATATTGTGTTAGCTTATTTAGAAAAGTACAAACCTGAAGTTTATCTTAAAACACAAAACATAAAAAAAATT
>CALJPJ010000254.1 GCA_937980625.1 uncultured Bdellovibrionales bacterium | reverse complement strand
AGTGGATGGTTGTAGAGATTTTATCCAGGGTATTAGATGGTTTTATTAATAAAACTGGGCATAGTCAAAAATCGATTAAAGAGTTTATTCACTCAATGGTGTTACGAGATCAACTTGAGGAAGCTAAAGATCAAAAAAATAGTAATAAAGTACAATTAATGACTCTTCACGCTTGCAAAGGTCTTGAGTTTCCAGTTGTAATATTAATTGGCTGCGAAGAAGATATTATTCCACATAAAACCTTAGGGTTAGATATTAACGAAGAGCGTAGGCTATTTTACGTAGGTCTGACTCGTGCAAAAAAACATTTAGTGTTAACTAAAGCTGAAACTCGCAAACGTTATGGGCAGCTTAAACCAGTCAGTCCATCAAGATTTTTATTAGAAATTCCTGAAGGAAAAGTAAAAGATTACCCTGATGGAAACAGACCAATACAGTTGGAAGAAAGACAGTCAATGTTAGCAGATTTATATAAAACATTAGAAAAGAACTCTAAAACTGTTTAAGTGATTTATAGCTTTTAAATAAAGTGTATTTTGAGTGCTAATAACTTAGTTTGATTTGAAAGAAATTCCATAAAGTATTTTGAAAAAATAACAACTGAATAAAAAAAGTGACTATTTTGTTATTTATAGGCAACTCATAAATACTAAATAAGGAGAGAGTTTTGAAGCTTTTATTTTTAATTTATGGAATAAGTTTATTTAGTTTGTCAGTGCATGCTGAGTATTTTTCGAAATATACAAGTATTTTAATTGAAAATTGCGCCAAGATTTCTGACTCAAGTGATCATGAATTTCCTGAAATTGATTACTTAAATATGGTTTGTCCTTCGTATGGTGGCTATGAAGTTGAGATTTCAGGTGGTGATCTACGTTATAACTTAAAGCTAAGGTATCAAGGTGTGAAGTTGCCCACAGAGAGTTTTGGTAGTTTTCACTCAATGGGTGCTAATCAAATTGAATGGCGGTTTAAAAAAGTTAAGAAAAAACCTAATTGGAACTCAACTATAGAATTAAAAGCATTAATTTATCGATTATCATTTTCAGACTATTCAGAAGCAGGCCCACCAAAGTCTAGAGACGCATTAGTTGTAATTAAGTTAGATGGTAAAAAGTCTTGCGTTACAGCGTCTTTAAAGTCAGGGCAACCTAATATTAACTTAAATATTGAGGCGCGAAAAATTGCTGATAACCCTAAATCTCCTTGTTTAGATTATGAAGTTAGTGAACTTTAGTTATGTCATAAGCTTTTGTTGATGAATTTGATCGGTTATTAAATATATTGAAGCGTAAATCCATTTTTGATGAGATTAACCTAAGGTCAAATGGCTCTTTGACTCATCCTGTTGAAATGAAAAATTAAACAGATGAAGTTATTTAAGAAATTAACAAATCTCGCCAATACTACCTAGAAGATGAGCTTAATGATGTTTTTTGGAACAATCTTTAACATACTTTTTAATCTAGGCATTGATGTTAAATTTGTTTTAGTGCGAGACTGCAGTAAGTATGAAAAGAGAACTTCAGGTATTAAGTCTGAAAAAAAATGGTCAACTATTAAAGGGCGACAAAAAATTGATTTAACAAAAGAATATAATTTAGAATAATTAATTTTTTTAGGTTTGGGGTGTTGTGTATTCTAAAAATGTAACGGTAAGATCAAATCTTAATTTTTAAAATGAAGTTAATAAAAAGTAAAAAGAACTAAAGTTATAACTCCTTTAGCGAAGAGTCTAAAGGAGCTTATTTTTAATTGTTATTAAACTGAGTCTTCATATAAGTTTACCAAATAACTATCAAAAGACGTGTTCAAAATGTCAAATTACAATTGTGTTTAGCACAAATAATTTTAATCTTCAGAAATACATATGGCAGATACTTTTATGTAATTGAGTAATTTCTTGCCGACCTTTTTGATTTCAAATTTGTTTGGATCTTTAAGCTTTCTACCAAAGTAAACTAAATTACCATGTTTATCTTTTGTAGTATGATCAATGCCTCGATGAATCTTTTGGTAGTAATCAGCTAAAGTATCTGAGTTTTTAGGGTAATCCCCCTTATGTAGAAATAAATTGATATGCTCTTGCGTTGTCATCCAACGCCATTTTTTTCCTAATAAAGATTCAGAGTTTGAAAAGCTTTTACAAGCTTCAGCAAGGTTGGTCGCTTTAAATGCGGAATCTGTAATAATGATCAATCTTCCAATGCTATGATTTGCATCTTTTATAGTAAATTTCACATCCTTGCCTTTCCAATTAAATGAACTTCTTGTTACAACGTTTAATCCGTAGTGCTCTTCACTGCATGCAGATAGCCTATCATTTAAGTTCCCTCTAATGCCGCAATCATTTTTTTGTATTGCTATATTGTAGAAGTTTTCAATTACTAGTTCATATAGTTCTTTTGCCATTACGGAGTTTACATCATCGTTATTATCAGTCTCAAATCCATCAATCCCAAAGTCCCATAAGTGCAGTGCCTCATGAAGTAACTGTGTGGTAATCCGTTCAGTTTCTCCATCCTTGTCAAAATCTGAACTGTTTGCAAAAGGAGCTAGAGCTGAAATAGTTTTGTTCTTTAAGTCATAAGTAAAATCTAAATCGTATCTGGTGCCATCTCTATTTTTTCTAGGAGGTATTGTAACAGTTGGTAAAAATTGTACATTCTCAATTACTTTTCTATACTCATCAATATTTACAGGTTTTACTTGACGAGTTTTAATTTGTGAAAGGTATTTGTATATGATTTGGTCAAAGTTTTCACTTTTAATACCTGACAAAGCTACACTTAAACGATGTGAGTAAAAGTCCAATGTAGCTTTTGCTCTTTCTTGTTTTTTACTAAAGCCACCACCACTACTACCAGTGCCAATTAAGGCTTGAGTACTAACTTCGAGGTGGGTGTTTGAGTTGAGGGTGCTTCCAAAGTTAAGCTCAGAAAAATCATCAAGCTTTGGTTGGCTAAAATTTGAGTAGTTAAAACTTTTGTCATTTTTAATGGTAAACTCAGCTAATTTAGGTTTATACCCTGAGTTAACCATATCCATTGCTAAAGTTGTGTTAGTAACTAATAGTAAAATTGCTGATATTGCCCAGCTTATTAATAATACTATATTTTTCTTAAACATAATTTGTAATTTCATCTTCATACTATAGCTCCTTTGTTGTGCGCCGCATATTTTTTGTATTAAATTTAAAAACTTTTCTAGGTAGTGATTAAAATTTAAACATTTTAATTGATAGGTTAAATTTCTAAATATATAATATAAAAACTTATTAAAATATTAATTTTAACTTATAAGTATATAATATTAATTATGAATAATGATATTTTTATTTAAAAATTATAAGTATTATTTGAAAAAAATACTTACTACAACTGGTGCGGTGCGAGGGTCTCGACTTAAGTTATCTCGATTTTTAAACTGTCAAAGCGGGTTCGTGTCCCAAGTGCTTAATGGGTCTGCTCACTTTAGCCTTGAGCATAGTATTAAGATCAGTGAGTTTTTAAGCCATACAAGCACTGAGAGAAAGTTTTTCATGCTTTTAGTACAGAAAGCAAAAGCAGACTCAAAAGACTTAAAAAATTTCTATAGTACAGAAATTTCAGCTATTCTTGATAATAGAGCGCAAATAACAGATCGCCTTGAGTTGAAGCAGAACTTAAAAGAAGAACAAAGTAATATCTATTATAGTCAATGGTATTACTCGGCTATACATGTTCTAGTGTCTATAAGTGATTACGAAAGTATTGAAAAAATCTGTGAGCGCTTACTAATTAAGAAGTCAATATTATTGAAGGCCCTCAAATTTTTAGAAGAATGTTAGCTTATTATAAAGTCTGGGACTAAATATACAGTTAGCTCGCAACGCATTCACTTAAGTAATAAATCTCCGTTAATTTTTAAGCATCATACAAATTGGAGGCTTGAAGCAATTAAATCTCTTGAAGCACAAAATAAAAAAAATTTACATTACTCATCAGTAATCGCAATTGCAAAAAAAGATTACGATAAAATTCATGAAATACTACATGAGCTTTTCTCTAGTGTTTTCATGAAGACTCTCTCTTTCGTTTTTTAGTGAGGCTAGTTCTTGGGTTGAGACTTCCATTATGATTTTTTTTATACTGTTCAATTTTTTTAAGTTGATCGTCTACGATAAATTTAAACACTGTTAAAAGGGTGTCCTGTATTTTTAAGCTTAAATCAAACCCCCTAGTTTCTCCCAAAAGCTCAATGATTTCATGAATAGCTTCAAGGCTAGATAGACAAAGGTCTTTTGGCTGTTTGCGCACCTTAAATTGCGATTTATTTTTTGGTGTAAAACAAATTTTTGGTAAAGTAGCTAAATTTGGACTAAGTCTTAGCATTTTATTAGCATTTCCCCAGGTCCCATCAATAACAAAAACAGTAGTGATTCGATCAAATTTAAAAATATCCTTTTTTTTATTTAAGTTTAGGCTTGTTAAATTGTGAGACTGTCTGCCCGGGTAAAGTACAAAACATTGATTGTTGTCATCGTTAATAAGTTTATTTACTGTGGGATGATGAATAAAATTATAACCTCTTATAAATATTGAGTTTTGTAAGCAAACATGAGCTAGGCGCCCAGTGGCAATTCTCTTGCTAGCTTCTACAGGGTGAGTGAGTATAACAAATTTTATTTTAGGGTTAAAAGGAACAGAGAGTTTACAAATACAAGTTTCAACTGGCTGCCAGCAGGAGTAGCATCGATCTTTATATACTTTTTGCGTTTTTAAGTAATTTTGACGATTTTTTAAATATTGCTCTTTATTCACGTGCGAACCTAATTCATTACCTTTAATTATGACTATTATAGTTTTGTATAAACTAAGCTAGCTGACAATCTTAAAAGTTATTGTTTGAATTCTAAAATTTGTTTGGGCCCTTTTTTTCCTGGACGCTCGGACCAATGATAAGCGCAATTTTTAGAGCAAGTAATACTTTTAATAGGGTCGTCTTTAATTTCTTTAGCCAGGAGTGCAGGGCTATCACAGCGGACACAGTTAATTTCAATGGTGCCAGGCTGTCCAGTGTGCGGGCATAGCTTATACTTTTGTGTCACTTGTAGGTTTTGGTCTACAGCTACTCTATGATCAAAGACAAAACACTCTCCTTCAAATAAATCATTTGGGTACTGTTCGATGTACTTTAGTATTCCGCCTTCTAGCTGGTAGACATTATCATATCCCATTTTGTTTAGCTCTAACTGACCTTTTTCACAGCGAATGCCGCCTGTACAATACATTAGGATTTTTTTATCTTTAGGGATGTTATTTTTTTTAACATAATTAGGAAAATCAGTAAAAACCTCAATATTTGGGTCGATGGCCCCTTTGAACTTGCCAATATGAGTTTCATACCAGTTCCTGGTGTCTATTAGTAAAACATCACTTTCATTTTTTAGAACCTCATTCCATTGAGCTGGGGTAAGGTGATGGTTTTTGGTATTATCTGGGACTAACTTAGGAGTTTTTAAAGTTACGATCTCTTCCCTTTGTTTGACTTTTAGGATTCTAAAGGGTTGTTTTTTAGAAAAAGAGTGCTTGTAGGTAATACTATTAGAATTAAGTAAAGTATTAAAGTAGTCTTCAGCAAGTTCTAGGACATCCTTATTTGGGGCAGAAAAGGTTGAGTTGATTCCCTCATTAGCAATGATAAACAAGCCTTTGAGGTTATTAATTTTACCAAAATCTTCGATCTGTTTTTGAAGTTGGTTTAAATCAGTAACTGGTTTAAATAAGTAAAAGGTAGAAACATAAAATTGAGTATTTGTCATACTTTACGAGTTCTATGTTAAATGAGTGGTAAAAGTCAAATTTTTTACACAAAAGATGAGTTAAAATAGTGTAAATTTAGTTGTTTATGTTCAGTTTTGTAAAAATAACTGCAGAGGATATATAATAATTTTAAATCGTTGGTCTTGAAAATAGAGCTTTAATTTATAACTTGTCACGGCCTTTTGCTAATACAATTTTTAATTCACTAAATAAGTTGCTTTAAATAAGCCAGTCACTATTTTTTTAATTGTGTGTGTTTCGTGTCTCAGCAGAATTAAATATTTATGGTTTTATTTATCTCTTTGCTTAGGTC
>CALJPJ010000253.1 GCA_937980625.1 uncultured Bdellovibrionales bacterium | reverse complement strand
GGATAAGCAGTATTATTAGTAGGCTTGCGATCTGCTTTAAAAGTTGAAGATTGGCTGAGCTTATTGTTAGTTTTATCCTTTGTGCAAGATACAAATAAAAAACATGAAATCAATATTAAAATTAAATTTTTCATAAAATCCTTTTTATAGCTTAAATTTTTTCATTATTGGTATGCCCATTTTATTAACGAGTAAAAATATTGTAAACCAAATCAATTTGCGACTCCAAGTTAAATGAGAACAATACACTGCAATATACTCAATTTCTGGACTCCCCCCACGCAACCTTTTAAATTGGCTCGCCCCTGAGCTTAAGTGTATAGTACTATTGGCTTTTTTTGCATGAAGCAGTGAAATCATCATGAGCTTCCTGTAAAGTCCAGTTTCAGCCGGCAAAGCTCTGTCATAGCCGACCACTGGGGGAGTCACCACATTACCCCTTTTAAATAGACCAACTACAGCATCTATCTGGTTATTTTTTTTTAAAAAATAATAAGTAAATAAATTATTTTTCAAAGTATTTTTAATAAATTCAACGCTAAACTGTGGGTTATTATAAGAGTATTTATCCAAGTATAGCTGATTATATAAATCTACAATTCGCGGAATATCACTATCGAGAATATCTGAGTTACTCAAAATCTCATAATCTGATTTTTTTAATAAGCGCAGATCATTTTTAATATTATTAATTTTAAAAATGTTAGCATCAGATGGATCAGCATAATAAAATTGCCGTGAGCCAACTAGCTTGAACTTACTTTTTTTCAAAATACTAAATATACCTGGGTATATCTTCTGGTTTATAGACCTAAAAATTATGGCGTGGTTCGGATATTTTTTTTTAGAGTAAGCAACAACTTCTTCTAAGTCATTTTCATTAATAGAAGTGTAAAGGTTTGTGGACAATAACCAGTTATTGAATATAATGTTTTTATTTATCTGTCCGATTTTTGCAAAGATTTCAAAAAAATTTATAACTAAAGTTAAAATCATTTTTAAAAATTTAAATTTTACAATAACTAGCTCTTCTTTGGCATAAGTAAAATACTGATTAAACGGAGAACAAACATACGAATTTAAATACTCAGAATTATTTATTGAATATACTATTTTTTTATCTTTTAACGACAGGTAATTTATTTTTGTTTTTACATTTCGTATTAAACTTGAACTGTCGTTTTTTATTATTGGTTGAAAGTATCCATCGACTAGTTCTTTATCTGTAATCTCAGAGGTATTAAAATCAATTTTTTCTAAAACGGAGTCCATAAGAGTTTTCACTATAAGTAAGCCTCAAAATCTTTTAACTCTTTGTCAAATGGTTTATTTTGCTTGTAAAATGAGTCTAAGTAACCTCTTACCACATCAAACTTAGTGTTTACAAAACTCTCACGCCCCCAATCGTTAATAGTTTTCTTTTGCATAGAAACAGTATCTATATCTTGCTGAAGGGCAAATTTAAAAATTTTACCAACCATAAAATTTAGAAATCCAGTTGGCATTATGCGAGGAAAAATAGATGCTTTAAAGTAAATAGATGTTTTACCCTCTTCAGTGGGAGTTAAGTACATTGTATTGGTAAACTCTAAACACTTATCTGAATGATACTCTAGCTCTATAATACCGGGATTTAAAAATCGACCAATATCCCTGTTAACACCTCTGTCAATAAAAGAAACTATCCCAGATTGCGGTTTAGTTTTTAAATACTCAACCTCAATACCGTTCGCGATAATTTTAGGCCTAACTTTATTTAATGATCTTTTTTTGTCTGTCCTAATAAGGCCAGAGTGTACAAATGGAGTATGAAAAGGATCTAAAAAACTTTCTGCCACATTTACTATATCACCGTCAAACTGACTTTGAAAAAAATAAGTATTATAATCATTATTAGTTTCATGCCCAGGTATATATGGTTCGGTGGCTTTATCTCCCTTAGTGAGTCGACACCAAATTAACCCCTTGATTACCTTCACTTCAATATTTTTTAACAAAACTTTGGGAACGGACTCACACTCACTCAGCCCAGGAATATTTGCACAGACACCTGACTTATCAAATTCCCAGCCATGATATGGACAAACTAATCTATTATTTTTTACCCAGCCATTTGAAAGCGGAACGTTTCTATGGGGACATCTATTTGGAAACACTTTAATTTCAGAGCCTAATTTTACTACAACAAAATCTAAACCCAATAATTTTTTTTGAATCGGTTTATTTTTAAGCTCTTTACAGCTTGCAATAATAAACCAGTACTTACTTAGATAATCAAATTTAGATATCGCCTTCATTACTCTCCCATTTAATGTCTACCACCGAAGATTCAATGGGACTAATCCCTTTACTGATACCATTTTTAATAAAGTAAAATAGTGTAACCAGTTGACCAAAGAATGGCCTTAAATCAGTTTTACTTAGTACAACTGGTCTTGAAAATAAAATATTTTTTAGCCATGTTAAACAACTTAACTCTCGCACAGCTTGTAAAGACCCATAAACTAACATTGCCAAAAATAATTGGTAAGACTTATCCGCTATTGGTTTAATCACTTGATTTAAATTTTTAGTTTGTAAAAGCCCCTCTGAAACATTCGGAATTTTCTTAAAAAAATGAAACCCACTTGTACACCTTGGGTTACACTCTAAAATATAAAACTCCCCATTTTTTGACTCTATATAATCTAAACCTATAAAGCCTGAATAATTCATATGCTTTGAAACTTCGTTAATATTATCATCTAACTGCTCATCAAATACAGGGATAAAATTAATCGCAGCCTTTCCTGAATAATAATTTGCTTTATAGTGGGCTATTAATTTTACCTCGCCTTTATAAGAAAAAGCAAAAGATGAGAGCGGCTGCCCCTGAATAAACTCTTGCAGACAATGGCCTTTTAATTTTTTGTCTTCAAATAATTTGAAGGCCTGCTCCTTGTTAAGGATTTTAATTTTAGTGCCAAATCTAGAAAAGTTAGGTTTGACAATATACTTATTTGTATTTTTATTAAACGACCAAGCTTCGTTTAAATTTTGAGTTTTCGGACTTTTAATACCCAACTTATTAACCAATTGTAAAAAAACTTCTTTATTGTGTAACTTTATGATATCTCTAAAATTAGTTACTTGCTCTTGAATATTTTTTGGCAAAATACCTTTATGTTCAGAAATATAAATAGCCTCTTCACAAATACTATATATATGAGTCACTTGTTGATCTACACAAATTTTAGCAATGGCCTCAACAAATGCTTTTCCGCCATCTACCGGAGCAGGGGTAACAATAAATTGGTCACAGTACTTACTATACTTACCTAGAGCTTGTGTAAATGTATCAGTGGCAATGACTTTAGTACCATTACTGCCAAGCACTCTAATAACATCAAGGCCACTTGGCGCCCTTACTCCTGTTACTAAAACAACATTTTTATTCATTTTATTTGCCTACGAGATTGAACTGCCCATTGAGTTATATATATATCGCCAAAAAAGTTTATTATAAAACTGAAAAAAATTAAAATGCCTAATTGCCGCGGAGGAACAAAAGATGAGAATAAAAAAATTGGCGTACAAGCCAAAATTGCTAAAGTCGATACTTGGCTGGCAAATTTTTTCTCACTGATGCCATAGTTAATACTTTTATTTTTACTTTTAAATAAAAAATGAATCAAATTATCACCGGATAATCCAACTACAATAGATACAAAAATTGAACTTACAAAATTAACATTAAAATTAAAAATATAAAACAAACCTAATGCCGTGAATGGCCCCCAAAACGAGGCTAATAACAATGTAACAGCTTGCTGTTGCTTACTTAATAAAAAGCAAAGTAATAGTAAGCACAGTCCAACCAAACCGACACTACCCACTAAACTCCTAATTAAGCCTGACGACAATTTTTTCGCTAGCTCTACAAGGGGTAAAATTTCACCGGCAACAAAACAACCAACCTCTTTACATTTTTTAGTTATATTTTCCTGGAACTGATCAATTGAATTTAAATTTAAACCTTTTAGCAAAAGTAAGCTTTGATTATAGTCACCAGCGCTCTCTAAATGCTTATCAGCTATATAGTCTATCTCACCATCAATACCCTTAATATCTTCGTCAGCAAAGTATTTAAACAACTGACTTCTAACCGCTGCCTTATCATAAACTGCATGTATTAATGAACTCTTTTTAACTTCACTTAATACCTGTTCAGCTGCTTTATCATTTTTATTATATATAAAGTATGCCTGAAGAGACCAGCCAAAGTTATTTTCAAACTCAACCATATTTTTACTGAATTGGTGGCTCTCTGGAAAAAATGCCAATAAACCAGACTCATTCTCTACATACATAAACGATATTAAAGCCATCAAAGGTATAATAAAGAGTAACTTTGCACTCTTTACAGGCTGAATACTTGTACTAAAATTATAAATTTTAGTTATTCTTTTTTTAACTAATTTTTGCAGGCATGGGATCAGCCTAAATACAGATGGTAAAAACATAAAAGTTACTAACCACTGAAATATAGCCCCAATTGCACACCAAAACCCAACCTTTTGCACAATCGGCAATGGCGCCAAGCATAGCGACATAAAACCTAAAAATGTTGTAAGGCTAGTATAAAATGATGGCAACAAAGTTTGCCTAAAAGCATATTGCCAATTTTTATTTTTCCGATAGCCACTATAAATAAAAACTAAGTCTTGGACTGATGAAATAACGATAAACAAAAACATGCCGCCATTGACCATGTCCAAGTCTTGTCCTAACAGGCTCATAAGACCATAAACAAACACC
>CALJPJ010000252.1 GCA_937980625.1 uncultured Bdellovibrionales bacterium | reverse complement strand
GGTTTTCTTCAGGCATATTCGGTTTACCATTGTCATCAAACTGGTGTGCTGAGCGTCCATCAAGTTTTGAGTTTTTGCCGTAATGGCTCAGGCAGACAGAAGCATTAAAATGTTCGTGGGAGCTTTCAGTTTTAAAATACTTACGGAGAACTCTGTCAAAGCTTGGACTTGTTCCAGTGTGACTTTTTCTAACTTTCTTCCCTGTGAGCTGAACAACCATAGCTTGGAGGTGAAATGAATTGCGGCCGGCAGCTAATCCAGGTCCATACTTTACCTTTTTGCCCATATCGTATGGAATACCTAAGTTTGATAGGACACTGAATTTATCCCTTAGTTTGGGATAATTATTTAAAATTTTGAGAGCATAGGGGAGGTCAAAGTTTTTTCCAAGCTTTGTCGGTGTGACTTTGTCATCCATCAAAGCATTACCATTTGTCATCATAATAAAGCGCTTTGGTAACTGAGTATTAGATTGAGCAAATGCTGTACCACTAGAGTTGAGCATAAAATCTAAAACAGGAAGGCCGATCAAGGTGTTGTAGCTACCAGTTAAGAATGTTCTTCGATTAATGAGTGATAGTTTTTTCTTAATATTTGACATGCTAATTCTTCCTCATTTTGTATTCAGGTAATAATACATAGTATTTCAATAGGCTTTTTAGAGATTTGTTTTTTTCAAAGTAGTTATTTAGTTTGTTAACTAAAATTGAATTTCTAGATATAGTTTGTCCGATATCAAATTCAATAATTTTTTGTGATAAGCAAAGGCCAACTTCTTTAGATTTAATTAAAATGTCTGATAACCCTTCAGCAGTAGAAAAACTACCAAAGTTGACCGGTTGATTATTACTGCGGTGAGGAGTGAGAGCTATGCCCTCTGTATTTATGTCGCATTCAGAGGAGTTAGTTTCATGGGTGATGTAGCGGCCAAAACTATCATAGTTTTCAAGTCCAAAACCGATACCTTCCATATAGACATGGCAACTAGAGCAAGCAGAGTTATTTAAAGTGTTGGCAGCGATTCGGTCAATTTTACAGTTGCGACCACTTTCTACTGGCGGAAGCTCCATATCTAAGTCAATGTTTGATGGAGGTGGGTTTATAACTCCACAGAAAAAAGTTTTTTGAATATGATAACCACGCTTTATTGGGTTTGTATCTTCGCCCCCATCGTTTTCTAGTGATAAAAAGCTAGCTTGTCCGATAATCCCTGCTCTGCCATTATCTTTATGTCTGGCCCAACGCCATTGGTTATTGCCTTGAGTCGGCAGGCCATAAATTTCAGCTAGCTCATCATTAATATAAGTATCTTTAGACGTGAAAAGGTTAAACCAGCTTGAGTCATCATTGAAAACAACCTTTTCAATGAGAGTTGCTGTTTCTTTAAAAGCTGATGTCGAAAATAAACTACTTCCATTTTGTAATTGATAAATGCCAAGCCAGTCAGCGTGAAAACGTAAAATGTTTTTAGAAAAACTTTCCGAATTTAATAAAGTATTTAAGTAGTCTTCAATATTGTTGTCATCTTTGAAGTATCCGTCTTCAACTTTGTTAATCATTTCAATGCTTGGCCCCGAGCCAGTAATAAAAAAAGTCATTTTATTAAGAAACTCTTTGTCGCTGAGCCTAAAGTCAGTATTACTAACTTTACTGCCAACCTCGTTTCTGTATAAAAACTTAGGGTCCATTAATAAAGCTGTTAAAACTTGTTGAATTGAGACATTAAGATCTTTTGTTCTTTCGTACTCTTGGTGGGCAAATGCTTTATAGTCATTTAAATCGCTATTGTTAAAAAGACCTCTAAATACATTTGGTAGAAGAGTATTTACAAGCTTGTTTAAGTAGGTAATGGGTTGTGTTCTGTCTGTAGATATAATTGTGTCCAGTGTACTTTTATTTTTTAAAATAGCTTGAGCAATTGCCTGGGCTGAAGACTCAGAGCGGTTTACTTTTTTGTCGTCATAATTATTATTATCAGTCAGGTTGTCAAAGGGTTGGCGTTCTGTTTGTATCCATCGATTTTCATCTACAATATTTGGAGGAAATATTTTTTCCAAGGAAGACTCGAGCTCAATTTTAGTTAGTGGTCTAAGCCCATCAAAAGCTAATATGTTTTGCGCTGTATTGCTAGCATCAGGGTCAGTATTTGAAGGGGAGTCGGAGTTTGTTAAGTCAGAGCTATTTTGATCTGTAAGTTTATTTATTGACTCATAGGGTGAGGAGCAATTTTGAAAAAGTATAATATTTAATATTAATAAGCCAAATATTAGCCACTTTTTTGATAGCACTTTGCACCTCCATATGCAGTCTACATATTACTATATTTTTTTTAAAAACTATATTTTTAAATTGTAAGGTCTTTTTTTAAAACATCAATTTAAATTATAAAAACTTACTATTAGTAATGAGAGCTAAAAATGTAAAAAAGTTCATCGTTTTTAAAAAGTTTAATCTTTGTTGAGTTAGCTTTGTTTTTTTTAAAGTCTAGTCTAGTTATGGCAGAAACAAAGTTATATTTTTTAATCTGTCTTAATATCGAAGCATTTATTTTGGCTGAGTTAAAAGCATTGGGTTAAAACTGAGAGTCTAAA